>NZ_JBMVQP010000004.1:0-144514 GCF_050522425.1 Myroides sp. C6-3
CAAACCGAACAAAGCACAAACCGAACAAAGCACAAACCGAACAAAGCACAAACCGAACAAAGCACAAACCGAACAAAAAAACGAGTTAGATATCCCTTCTAACTCGTTTTTCCAACTAACCAAAATATTCGTATCCTTAGAGACCATCAAATTTTATTCCCAGTGTAAACCATCTACCAGGCATAGGAACTGCCCCTGCTTCAATATAGGTGGTGTCAAATATATTCTGAGCATCTATATACAATTTCACTTTGTCTAAAGTGTAATTGAAACGAATATCCGTGATCCAATAACTCTTATACGTCAATCGCTCATTGAAGCGATTAGCTAAGGTTGCGCTAAATTTATCTTGGGTATAACTTACCGTTCCTACCACTTGATGCTTTAGACTTTCGAGGGAATACTTAGAGAGCATACCATCCCCCGCTGATTTGTTTTCAATTGTGGGAGAAAGATAGGTATAAGAAAGCCCTAAATTCCAAAAGTTTACCTCATCTCCCAAGCGATAACGGAGCGCTGTATTCACCCCTTTCGTTTTGTTTTTAGAAGCGTTATAGGGTTGATAAGGTTGATCTGTATCTACTCGAATCCAATCTACAAAATCATCGATATCGCGATAAAACACAAAAGCTTCTGCTTGGAATTTGCTTGTTCTATATTTTCCCCCTACCTCAACTTGATATGCTTTTTCAGGCGTTAAGTCGGGATTTCCAATGTTACCTGGTCGTTGATTCAAGTACAAATCCGTAAAAGAAGGAATTCTACTCGCTGTCCCTGCATTGAATGTAGCTTGCCAATGGGAATTAAAGGTATAACTGGCATCAATACCAGGAAAAATTTCCCAACCATACTTCGAGTTATAATTGAGATAAGCCCCTAGATTAACGTCTAAATTCTCAAGCCATTCGCGTTGAAAAGCAGCAAAAAAGCCATAATTACTCTTGCTGTGATCTCCAATATTTGTAGAGTTTATCTCTTCATAACGCATCTCTCCACCAAAAGTATATTTCCCGTAATCTGCTGTATATTCACCATTCATATTCGAGGTAATCGCATGGGTATAATGTCTACTTCTCGCCACATCTAAACGATTGCGGTAATAGCGGTAATCATCAAAATTATAGCGATAGGCAAGACTAGGCATTAAGGTCAATCGATCCGATAGATAATGACGAGAGCTTACATTAAACATCGTCGTACTCACAATTTCTTTCGATTCTTTATCCCCAGGAGCTGCATAGAAGCCATTTGCTCCAAAAGAACTAGTGGCATGACCTGCCAAAACCATGATGGCATTAGTTTCATTGGGAACAATATTTCCCTGATAAAACACTTTATTGTTGTGATAAGCCGTATTATAACGATAGCCATTACCCGAATCGTGACTTCCAAACAACAAGTGATTGTCTTTTGCGCGAACTAAGGTTCCACCAACTTGAATACCGCGGTTGTTATACGTTTCCTTATGATCTTCCTCTTTGTCTTTTTTAAAGCTGGTACCTCCATAAGCAGCCGCAAACACTCCATCCTTCTTTGGATTTTTCGTGACGATATTCACAACGCCCGTCAAGCTGTTTATTCCATACAATCTGGCCGAAGGACCACGAACAATCTCAATGCGTTCCACTGCCTCTAGTGGCACCGGGATATTTAATGAATTGTGCCCTGTCTGAGGATCAGAAATCTTCTGTCCGTTTAACAATAAGATATTCTGTTCAAAACTCCCCCCGTCAATACTCAAATCAGCTTGAGTTCCATTGGGTCCACGTTGTCTCAAATCTACTCCCGCCACAAAGCTCAATAATTCATGTACAGAACTTACAGGCAATTGTCTGATCTGATCTTGCCCTACAATCGTGATATTCCTATTCTTTAAAGTACTAGGCAGTTGTAAGCGTTGATTGTAAATCACAATCTCCTCCATTTCTTCTTCCGTGACCTTTGTATTTTTTTCCTGCGCATGACTGACAACAGATAAAAAACTACAACATACTAAGGGGATAAAAAAAATACGTTTCATAACTATTTAGCGTTCTTATTCTTATTTCATTTGTGTTTGGCAAAAGTACAGGAGGAATATTTTTCCTTTCTAGTCCAGTTTAAAGATAGCGAGCAGTCCGGTTTTTTATTCTAAAAAAAATACCTTATTCTCCTCATTTTAGGAGTTATACAAAAAAATCAAACATAAAACACAAACTAAATCTAAATTATTTTCATTATTTTTGCCTTATAAAATTGCTTTATGATTAAACAGATTATACTACCAGCCGTATTGCTTACTTGGGTTCTTACCTCCTGTGGGGAAAAGGGAAAACAGGCTATGCGAGTCATTTATAACGAGAATCCAGAGGTCGAAGCGCTACTTGAAGTACCTAATATTCAATTTGACTCCTTGAAAACGGCTAAATTGAAAGAAGATGTTCAATTGTTTTACAAAAAGAACAACTATCACTTGGGGTGGTCGAATGAACACAATAGACAACAACTCTTAACCAATGTGACAGATCTCAAACTAGATGGAATCAAAATTGCTTCAACTGAACTGTTGCGCCTAACGGATCTCAGCTCAACCTATGACAGTCTAGAAGACGAAGATAAAATTCAAGCCGATTTTTTATTTTCTACCATGTATGTCAATACGATAGAAAAATTGTACAACGGCAGTGTCAAGGCCAAACGCATGTATGGCGATTGGGAAATAATTCCCAAACCACTCAATACAAGTGCGACTCTGTTATTGGCTTTAGAGCATAAAAACATTGGGCTTACTTATGACAGTATCCGAACAAAACAACGGGTATACACAAATTTAAGAAACAAACTTTCTTCTTTGTATGCCTTGGAACAAGATACCTTAAAACCCTTTAAGCAAGCCAAGATCAATGATACGATTCCAGAACTAGTTGCCCTTAAAAAGCACCTTTTGTTCTTGAATCAAATGGCAGATAGTATTAACTCAGATGCAATCTACACCCCATCAATAGCACAATCAATCAAAGCCTTTCAGACAAAAAAGAAATTGAATGTAACAGGCTATACAGACAGTAAGATGATAGCGGCTATCTTGCAAGATGAGCATGTATTAAAGGAAAAGTTAATTCTTAATTTAGAACGTTGGAGATGGTTTCCTCGTGAATTTTCAGACAACTACATTTTAGTAAACATTCCCGCCTTTAGCTTAGTCTCGGTTTCCAAACAGGATACGGTTCAACAGCACAAAGTTGTGGTTGGAACAAAGGCTAGAAAAACACCTATCTTGAGCTCGACATTGACAACAGTCGTCCTCAATCCCACGTGGACTGTACCGCCGACGATAAAAAAGAATGACCTTGTACCTAAAGCATCAAGTGATTTATCCTATTTCTCCAGGCTGAATTTCACCATTTACGACAGCAACGGAAAAGTTGTTGCTCCAGAAAATTGGGATGCTGCAAAGGGAACTTCGTATCGATATGTCCAAAAAGGAGGAAAAGGAAACACCTTGGGACGGGTAAAATTTATGTTCCAAAACAACCATGCGGTATATTTACACGATACACCGAGTCAATGGGGGTTTGCACGTAATGACAGAAACCTAAGCTCTGGATGTGTCCGCGTACAAGATCCATTTGATCTAACGGCCTATATTTTCGCACAAGCGGCTACAAATCTCACCAAAGAGCAAGTAGATACAATTATTGAATCACAAGAAACAAAAAGTATCTCAGTCAGCAATAACCCCATTGATGTCCACTTATTGTATTGGACTGTACAAGTTGACGAAGAAGGAAAATTCACGTATTTTAAAGATATTTATCAATACGATGAAGAGCTTTATAAACGCTTAGTGAACTAATTCTATTCACAGCGAAGCTCTTTTACATTTGGCTTATTTCCATTTAAAATCAATAAAAACGCCCATAAAGTACTGTACTTTATGGGCGTTTCACTATAATCACTTACTAATTCTTGCTTAGATTAAATATCTTGATTTCTTCAAGTAATCTTGCTGTGAAGAATAGATAAACATGCATGATTCATCTTTAATCAACTCGATCAATTCTCTATTTACTTCATTAGGTACAGCAGGACATCCGTAGCTTCTTCCTAATCTACCTTGTTTTAAAGCCAGCGCAGGTGAAGCGTAATCTGCACCGTGTACAACAATGGCACGTGTACGCGCATTGTCGTTAATCCCTTTCTCTAAGCCGTCTAAACGCATCGAAAAACCATTGATCCCTTGGTATGTTTCTCCTGTTTTGTAAAAACCTAAACTACTCATATGTGAATTGATTCGGTTAGAAAATGTCGTAGCAAATTCGTCTCCTGTGCGTTTTCCATGCGCTACAACAGAAGCCAATAAAACTGCGTTTTTTTCCATGTCAATCACCCACAAACGCTTTTGTGTTGAAGAAACACTAAAATCGACAATCGTCAGTTTATTGTTTTTAATTACTCCTTCTTCTTCCATTTTCAAATAGCCTTTCAAGGCCATCGTAAATACTTTCTCAGAAGGTGCTTCAAAATTGTCTAAGTCTAACGTCTGAAAAAGAGTGTTTGCTTTCAACGCAAAACGCTCTTCCGCTGATAATTCAACTTTTTCTACTGCTTCCTTGTCTGTTCCTTCCTCTATTTTATCGATATCCAACTTAATGGAAGAAATCTCAAATTGCATTGAATTTTTTGCAATACCTGCTCCAACTAATACCAAAGCGGCTGAAGCCACTATCCACTGCTTGTAATTCATCATTCACTAGTTACTAAAAGGGGTTATTTATAATTACGAAGTCGTAAAAATAAAAAAATATTCTTACCAAACAAATGATTATCACCAAACTAAGCTGTTTTTTTATCTATTTTTAATTCTGTCTTACAAATCGAGAAATCCGATTGAGAAAAAAATCTCAATTTGCTAGAGTTCAAAAAACATGAATTTGTCGAAGGTATTATTTTTAAAATAAAAAGCAGGAATCTGCAGAGGAAAGGCAAACGTTCAAAATACAATCTGTAAATTTGTGTATTAATTGAGTCAAACCACAAAAAAAACACAACGATGAATAAAAAAGTAATTTTGATGATACTCGATGGCTGGGGTAAGACACAAGACCCAAAAGTTTCAGCCATTGCACAAGCAAATACCCCTTTTATCGATAGTCTATATACCCAATACCCGAATACCTATGTTTTAACGGACGGATTAAATGTCGGACTACCGGACGGACAAATGGGAAATTCGGAAGTCGGGCATATGAATCTTGGCGCAGGTCGAATTGTGTACCAAGATTTAGTAAAAATAAACATGGCGGTTGAAAGCAAATCTATTGCGCATGAACCAGCCCTACAAGCAGCATTCACCTATGCTAAAGAAAAGAACAAAAAAGTTCACTTTCTAGGCTTACTATCCGATGGGGGGGTGCACTCACATGAAAAACACTTATATGGATTACTTGAAGCTGCGGTAGATTTTGGTTTACAAGATATTTTCATCCACGCCTTTACTGACGGACGAGATGTAGATCCTAAGTCAGGAGCGAAACACTTGGAACAATTAGCCCAACACATCGCTTATTCACCAGCCAAACTAGCTTCTGTAATTGGACGCTATTACGCCATGGATCGCGACAAACGCTGGGAAAGAGTTGCTAAAGCCTATCATTTACTTGTAGATGGTAAAGGAATTCACTCTACGGATGCTGTAAAAAGTATAGAAGCCAGCTATGCCAACAATATTACGGATGAGTTCCTTGATCCTATTGTAATGGTTGACAAAGACAATCATCCAGTGGGAAAAATTGAAGCAGATGACGTTGTCATCTTCTTTAACTTCCGTACCGATCGTGGACGTGAACTAACTCATGTCTTATCTCAAGACAATTTCCCTGAATATGAAATGAAAGCCTTGCCGTTGTATTTCGTTACTTTAACGAATTACGATGATACCTTCCGCAACGTACACGTGGTATATGACAAAGAAAACCTACATCATACTTTAGGTGAGGTTATTGCGCAACATGGCAAAAAACAAATTCGCATTGCAGAAACAGAAAAATATCCTCACGTGACATTCTTCTTTTCTGGAGGAAGAGAATTGCCCTTTGAAGGCGAACAACGCATTCTCTGTCCTTCTCCCAAGGTAGCAACCTACGACTTACAACCCGAAATGAGTGCTTATGATTTAAAAGATGCTCTAGTTCCTGAATTGCAAAAAGGAGCGGTTGACTTTGTATGCTTAAACTTTGCCAATGGTGATATGGTTGGACACACTGGAGTAATGGAAGCAGCAATTAAAGCTTGTGAAGCGGTAGATCAATGTGTTAAAGAAGTAATTGAAGCAGCTCTAGCCAATAACTACACAACGATTGTACTTGCTGACCACGGAAATTGTGAAACCATGCTAAACGAAGATGGTACACCTAACACAGCACATACGACTAATCCAGTGCCTATTATTTTAGTAGACAAAGACATCCAAACAATCAATCACGGGGTTTTAGGTGATCTTGCACCAACAATCTTAAAATTGATGGGACTACCTCAACCCAAAGAAATGACGAGACATTCATTAGTATAAACGGAAAGAACCAAAAATAAAAAAAGGTGCTTTGTAAATTTACAAAGCGCCTTTTTTGTTAAGTCTTTTACTATATTCGTATGACCTACAACCAATAAAACCACAACCAATGACTAAAATCTTTACTCTACTGGCACTTTTACTTCTATGTAGTTCTTGTGTTACCATAACAGGTCTAACTAGTGATTATAAAAAATTAGATCCGGCTTTCCACCCCCTACCTTGCTACCTATGAAGAAGGAAAAGATCCTCTTCCGAATCACTTTTACAGTATTACTGGAGAACAAATCCGTCAACAAATGCAGCAACACGACAAAATTCTAGTGTACCTCTTTGCCAATGGTTGTTCCGGACCTACTTGCTATCCTTTAGCAACTTTCAAACGCTGGGCAGACGAGAATGGATACAAACTTTACTTCGTAACTGTAGGATACAATAATTTAGGCGCTACACTTAATCAATATATTGACCTTCCTCTTTATGTGATAAATTACAAAGCATACAATACCAATTGGAGAAGTAAATACTACGATCGTTTTCTTTTTGATTTACTTCTAAATGAAGCTAACTCAAAAGAAATAGTAAATAAACAAAATGCTAGTTTATATGCTTTTGAAGAAGGGAAACTTACTCAAGTTTCTGATGATTTATTACAACTTGAACCGAAATTGGTATCCTACATCGCTGAAAGCACAACCTAGTTTCGCCATGATCGAACTAGAAGTCAAAAACCAAAACCACACCATTCTTACTTCTGATTGGAAATAAACCCATATTTTGCTTCTCTACAACATCGAACTTCTTTATTTCTAAAATTCCATTTTCATCTATTTTTTAGATTCAAAGGAATACCGTAATTTTGTAGTTCTTAAATCAATAAAGTATGATCATTCCAAAAACTCTAGAACAAATTGAGTTGATGAGACAAAGTGCCCTTTTAGTTTCTAAAACATTGGGGATGCTTGCAACAGAGCTAAAGCCAGGAGTAACGACTTTAGAATTAGATAAAAAAGCAGAAGAATTTATCAGAGATCACGGTGCAGTACCGGGTTTCAAAGGATTATATGGATGTCCTTCTACTATTTTGACTAGTGTAAACGAGCAAATTGTACATGGACTACCAACAAATAAACCCATTGTAGAAGGTGACATCGTATCGATTGACTGTGGAACCGTGATGAATGGATATTATGGGGACCACGCCTATACCTTTGAAGTAGGTGAAGTTGCACCTGAAACCAAGCGTTTACTACAAATTACGAAAGAATCACTTTACGTTGGAATTCGCGAATTCAAACTAGGAAACCGCGTAGAAGACGTAGGAAGTGCGATTCAACGTTATTGCGAAAAAGAAGGCTATACGGTAGTGCGCGAATTAGTAGGTCACGGACTGGGAACGAAAATGCACGAAGCGCCTGAGATGCCGAATTACGGTAAACCAGGTAGAGGGAAGAAATTCGTTGAAGGTATGGTTGTTGCTATTGAGCCTATGATCAACTTAGGAACAAGAAACATCAAGCAACTGAATGACGGATGGACTATCGTTACGCGTGACGGGAAACCATCGGCTCACTTTGAGCACGATGTAGCTTTAGTAAACGGAAAACCAGAATTGTTATCTACGTTTCAATACATTTACCAAGCCTTGGGAATCCAAAGCAACGAAGAAGATGAGTTTAGAGCTAATCCTTTAGTTTTATAATTCATTGCCTCTAATGAAGAAACTTTTCAAAATGATACTGAACATTATACCTCGACCGATATTAATTCGGTTGAGTTATCTTGTTCGTCCCTTATTTGCTTGGTATCTCAAAGGCGATCGCTATACGGACCCTATTGATGGCAAAAGTTTTACAAGCTTTTTACCTTATGGCTATGCCAAACAACGCCCAAATGTACTTTCTCCAAGTACGCTGTCTTTAGAAAGACATCGTTTGTTGTGGTTGTACTTGCAAAATGAAACGGATTTCTTCACTGCACCTCAGCGCGTTTTACACGTCGCACCAGAACAGGCCTTTTATAAACGCTTCAAAAAACAAGCCAACTTAACCTATACCACAACAGATTTGGAGTCGCCTTTAGCTGATGTAAAAGCCGATATATGCAATCTCCCTTTTGCAGATCACTCTTTTGATATCATCTTGTGTAACCACGTACTAGAACACATCCCAGATGATACGAAGGCAATGCAAGAATTGTATCGCATCCTCAAACCGGGAGGTATGGGTATTTTTCAAGTTCCTCAAGATTTGAATCGAGCGATAACCTTCCAAGACGACAGCATCACGGATCCCAAAGAACGCACTTTAGTATTCGGTCAATACGACCACGTACGCGTATATGGTTTAGACTATTTTGACAAATTGCGCCAAATTGGTTTTACTGTAATCGAAGAAGACTATACCCGCAAACTTCCAGCAACAGCAGTTGACAAATATTGTCTCGCTTTGGGTGAAATCATTCCCGTTTGTTTCAAACCTGCATAAACCTTCCTTTCTCATTCTATCTCTTTTGCGTATCTTCGTCCTACTATTTTTAGTCAACGGATATGAAGAAAATTACAACGGTCCTTTTTGATATGGATGGTGTTTTGATTGACTCCGAAAAATTTTGGCAACAAGCGGAACAAGAAGTATTTACTTCTGTCGGCTGTCAATGGAGTGAGGAAATTGCGCACCAAACAACAGGACAAACAACACAAGCAGTCACAGCCTTATGGTACAACTTATTTCCTTGGGAGGGTAAAACCCTAGAAGAAGTAGAACAAGCCGTTATTGACCGCGTTGATGAACTAATCCGCCAAGAGGGAGAAATCAAAACGGGTGTCTTAGCTACTTTATCATTCTTACAAGACCAAGATCTAAAGATAGGTTTAGCAACAAATTCAACTCCTTCTTTAATCCAAACAGTACTGACGCGATTGGGCATTGCTTCTTTTTTTCAAACAACCGTATCTGTGCTCGATGTAACACAGGGAAAACCTGCTCCTGATGTTTACCTACAAGCAGCTAAAAACATCAACAGCAATCCCGAAAACTGCCTCGTCATCGAAGATTCTTTTACAGGGGCGACTGCAGGGAAAAAAGCAGGAATGACGGTCTTTATCGTACCTGAAGCTGAATTTTACCACGATCCTAAATTTGACCTAGCAGATAGAAAGCTAAGAAGCCTGGAAGAGTTTGAAGAAAATTTCTTAGCTTTAAGTTACGTAACCTCTTAATCTCTCTTATTCATGTTGAACAAGTATTGGCTTTTCCTTTTATTCTTTTGTACAGGCTTGCTTCAAGCGCAAAAAACACAAGACTACACAGCTAATTACATTAAAATGGCTGCTTTTATGAATAATGAAATGGCCGTAACTCCATTTTTTCCACTAAATGAAAGCTTTGCTTTTGAATTTGACGATTTATATGGAGAGGAAGGTAATTATTTCTATCGCGTACTCGCGTATAATTACGATTGGACTCCTTCTAAACTAAAACCTATAGACTACATACAAGGGATGGATAATCAGCGTATTCAAGTGTATACGACTTCATTCAATACCTTACAAATGTATACCCACTATCGATTGACAATTCCCAACTCCGTTTATCGAATTACCAAAAGTGGAAACTATATTTTAGAAATTTATGACGAAGACAATCAAGTAGTGATTCGACGTAAATTTGTACTGTATGAAACTATTGCAAGTGTTGGTGCACAAGTAAAAAGAACACGAGATCTCACTTATATTGACCAAAAACAAACCTTAGAGCTCACCGTAAAATTAGGCGAACAAGCGTATCAAAACCCCACGTCAAACGTAAAGGTAGCTTTATTTCAAAATGGACGTTGGGATTCTTACATCACCAAAGTCCCCCCTCAATATACCCTAGGTACAGACTTAATTTACAAGTACGATCAAGAAACTAGCTTTTGGGGAGGTAATCAATTTCGCTATTTTGACAACAGCGATCTCAAACAAGCCAATAACATGATTTACTCCAATTCGAAAGAAAACGAGATGTACAAAACGCTACTCTACCCTATTACGGGTTGGCTAGAGAAAAAGTACTCTTACTTCCCCGACATCAACGGATCTTTTAAAGTAAGAAACTTATACGGTAAAAATGCGAGTATTGAGGGTGAATACAGTTGGGTTTATTTTAGTTTTGACCCCATAGAGGACGACAAGAACAACGCGTATTATATCACGGGAATGTTCAACAACTACGAGCTGACTTCAGAACATCAATTGGATTACAATCCACAAACCGAGCGCTTTGAAAAAGCGGTGCTAATTAAACAAGGGTTCACCAACTACAACATCACAACCGCTCAAAAAGGAAAGGTTAGCCCTAAATACAATCCAGATGGCAATCATGCCTTAACCACAAATAAATATCAAATTTTAGTATATTATAAAGGAGCAACCGATCTATACGATCGCGTTATTGGCTTTACAGAGGCAAATGCCGAACAAATAACATATTAAGATCAAAAGAAAAGTATTATGGTATCCAAACAAACCAAAGGAGTTAATGTAACCGTAGAAACACTGTATGAAGGTTTTTTCCAACGAAGCAATAGCATGCAATTTGCCTTTAGTTATGAAATTACCATCGAGAATCAAAGTGACACGACGATTCAAATCCATTCGCGCCATTGGGAAATCTATGATTCGCTCAACGCAAAAGAAATTGTAGAAGGATTGGGCGTAGTTGGAGAACAGCCTTTTATCCATCCCAAGGAGAAATACACCTATACTAGTGGTTGCGTTTTAACTTCAACTTCTGGTGCAATGCAAGGGTATTACAATGTAATTCGAACAGATAATGACGAACTAATCACAGTGGAAATCCCCTTTTTTAAGCTCATTGCCCCTTTTATCTTAAATTAGATGCTTTAAGTTAAACTAGTGTGTAATAACCGCTAGTTCGAGTAAAATTAATTATCTTTGTCTTTATATATTTTAATAAACCCGAAAAAAAGTACATTATGTCAAAAGGATTCTACAAAGTTCCCAGTGCAATTAATGAGCCTGTAAAATCATACGCGCCAGGAACGCAAGAAAGAGAATTGACTTTGAACTCTTTCAAAGAGCAATATAGCCAATTAGTTGATATTCCATTATATATTGGTGGTGAAGAAATCAGAACTGGAAATACAAAAGATTTATTTCCACCTTTTGATCACAAACATAAATTAGGTGTTTACCACCAAGCAGACAAAGCTTTAGTAGAAAAAGCAATTAGTACTGCTTTAGAAGCAAAGAAAAAATGGGCAGCAATGCCTTGGGAACACAGAGCTTCTATCTTCTTAAAAGCAGCTGAATTATTAGCAGGTCCGTACCGCGCTAAAATCAATGCTGCTACAATGATCGCACAAGCTAAAACGCTACACCAAGCAGAGATTGATGCTGCTTGTGAATTCATCGACTTCTTGAGATTCAACGTAGAATATATGACTCAAATTTATGCAGAACAACCTTTATCAGTAGATGGAGTTTGGAATAGATTAGAGCATAGACCTTTAGAAGGTTTCGTATACGCAATTACTCCATTTAACTTTACGGCAATTTCTGGAAACTTACCCTCTTCCGTTGCTATGATGGGGAACGTTGTGGTTTGGAAACCATCTGCTACGCAAATCTACTCGGCTAGAGTAATCGTTGAAGTATTCAAATTAGCTGGTTTACCGGACGGTGTAATCAACGTTGTTTACGGAGATTCTGCAATGATCACTGATACACTTTTAGCTAGCCCTGATTTTGCTGGTATCCACTTTACAGGATCAACAGGTGTTTTCAATAGCATGTGGACAAAAATCGGACAAAACATCAACAATTATAAAACATACCCGAGAATTGTTGGGGAAACAGGCGGAAAAGACTATGTGTTAGCACATCCTTCTTCAAACGCTAAAGAAGTAGCTGTAGCTTTAACTAGAGGTGCTTTTGAATACCAAGGACAAAAATGTTCTGCAGCGTCAAGAGCGTATATCCCTGCTTCTTTATGGCCACAAGTAAAAGAATTCATGGCTGCTGATTTAGCAACAATCAAAATGGGTTCACCAGAAGATCCTTCAAACTTCGTATCTTCTGTAATTTCTGAGAGTTCTTTCGACAAATTAGCGAAAGCAATCGAAGCAGCGAAAGCAGCGAAAGACGCAGAAGTTGTATTAGGAGGTAAATACGATAAAGCTGTAGGTTACTTTGTTGAACCAACCGTTATTTTGACTTCTAACCCAAAATACGATACAATGGAAACAGAATTATTCGGTCCTGTTCTAACTATTTACGTATACGAGGATGCTAAATGGGCAGAAACATTGAAATTAGTAGATGAGACTTCCGCTTATGCCTTAACTGGAGCAATCTTCTCACAATGTCGTTACGCAATCGCTGAAGCTACTGAAGCCTTAGTAAACTCAGCAGGTAACTTCTATATCAATGACAAACCAACAGGTGCTGTTGTAGGTCAACAACCATTTGGTGGAGCGAGAGCTTCAGGTACAAACGACAAAGCAGGTTCTATCTTGAACTTATTGCGTTGGGTATCGCCAAGAACAATTAAAGAAACATTTGTTCCTGCAAAAGATTACAAATATCCTTTCTTAGGATAATACATACAAAGGCGGTTTGTTAACCGCCTTTTTTATTTCACAATTCAGTGCTTTTTATTGGGATCGCTTCTTCCTCATCGAGGCCGACGATTAAGTAAAAAATACTTTTATATTTTGCTTTTATACTTTTTCAGCAGAAAAAGTTCCTTATTTCATTTCTAAAGTACTGGGTTATACGTATTAATAAATAGTATATAACTCATGTTTAAAAAATTACTAGACAGTAAACAGCTGGTTATTAACCCGCCTGTTTTTACCACTTCAATTGTACTAATCATTGCACTAATCTCCGTCTGTCTCCTCTTTCCTAGTAAAGTAGGTGATTGGTTTCACGTCGGACAGCTCGCTGTAACAGAGAACTTTGGTTGGTTCTTCATTCTTACCGTTAATATCATCTTGATCTTTGCGCTCTTTTTAGCCTTTGGTAAGTACGGGAACATCCGTTTAGGGGGGGATGATGCAGAACCTGAATTTTCAAAACCGTCTTGGTTCGCCATGCTCTTCAGCACGGGAATGGGAATTGGGATTATGTTCTTTAGTATTGGAGAACCCGTCTCTCACTTCTTCAATCCTCCACGACCAGCAGATAGCGATATCGACACAGCTATTCAAGCGATGGAATTTACGAGTTTACACTGGGGATTACATGCCTGGGCTATTTATGCAATCGTTGGATTGGCTCTAGCCTTTTTTGGATTCAATCGACGATTACCCATGACTTTCCGCTCTTTACTCTATCCGTTCTTGGGAGAGAAAATTCACGGTTGGTGGGGACATACCATCGATATTCTCTCTACTTTAGCCACTGTTTTTGGTTTGTCCACTTCATTGGGATTAGGGGTAACGCAAATTACAGCGGGACTAGAATACCTCTACGGATGGGAAATTTCTCCTTTAATGCAGGCGGGAATTATTATTGGTGTTATTAGTGTTGCTACCATTTCAGTCTTCTCTGGATTAGACAAAGGAGTAAAACTGTTGAGTAATGTCAATATGTATATGGCCTCCGGTTTTATGATCTTGATTTTTGTTCTTGGTCCTACCTTATTTATCCTCAAAGGATATGTGCAAAACACTGGGTCTTACTTAGCGAACTTTATCGACATTAGTACCTGGAATGATACCTATCAAGGATCTGGATGGCAAAATATTTGGACGATCTTCTATTGGGCTTGGTGGATTGCTTGGTCTCCGTTCGTAGGAAGCTTTATTGCGCGCATTTCTAAAGGAAGAACCGTGAAAGAGTTCATTCTAGGTGTACTTATTGTCCCTGGCTTAATTACATTGCTTTGGATGAATGTATTCGGCGGAAGTGCCTTACACACCATCTTAGAAGGAGATATGACGATGGTACACGCTGTGAAAGAGGATATTTCAACTGCTTTATTCGTCTTTTTAGAAAACTTCCCTCTTACCAATTTCCTATCTATTGTTGCTATTATATTAATTTTCTCCTTTTTTATCACATCTTCCGATTCTGGTTCGTTGGTAATTGATAACATCACCTCAGGAAGCGAAGGAAATTCACCCGTTTGGCAACGTGTCTTCTGGTCATTTGCTCAAGGACTCATTGCTATTGTACTCCTGTGGGGAGGAGGTTTAGACGCACTACAAACAGCCGTAATCATAACAGGACTACCCTTTGCTATGATTTTGCTCTTCATGTGCTACAGCTTGCAGAAAGGCTTACAAGATGAGTTAAACAAAAAAGCCAAGCAGCTCAAGTCCAAACAAGAAAGAAGTTACAAGGAAATTATTTCCGACTTAATCGAAGAACAACAAAAATAAAAAAGGATGGAAACGAACAAAACACTCAATATATTAATTGGATTAGATCTTTCCGAAATGGATCAATACCTCATCCAATACGTCAAAATACTCGACCATATTTTAAATATAGGACAGGTCACGTTTATTCACAACCTAAAGCTAGGGGAGCTTCCGAAAGAACTCATTGAAAAAGATCAACTAACACTCATTCAAGAGCGAATCAAGAAAAGAGTGGAAGGGCAAATTGCAGCAACAGAAGTTGAGTATTCCCATGAAATACTCGTGACAGTAGAAAACTATTCTGAACTTGCATTTGCGGCGATTGCTAAACAACAATCCTTTGATCTACTAGTACTGGGAAACAAACAACAATTTACAGGAAACGGTGCTCTAGCAAACAAATTGATTCGAATTCTTCCTTGTGCTACCTTATTGGTTCCAGAGACGTTTCACATTCCAATTGAGACCGTCATTGACGCGATTGATTTCTCGCGCTATACCCCTGCAATTATGCTTTGGGCAGATCGCTTTAAAAACAATTCTAAAGGTCAACCCATTCAACATTCTGCCGTACATATCTCAAAATCATATTGGAGTTATTTACCCATGATGACAGAAAAAGAATTGGATAAAATATCACTGGAAGATGTTAAGGAGAAAGAAGAAAAATGGAACAAAGCCTATGCTCAACATACGGATATTGTCATTGTACCCGCTAAAAATCAAAATGTTGCCGCAGCCTTAATTCAATATGCCAAAACCAAAAAAGCGGATTTAATGATTCTTGGAGTCAAAGGTTCCGCAGGAATCAAAGATATTATTCTAGGAAGTGTCGCTACGCATGTACTCCACCGCCCTACCGACACTTGTTTGCTTTTTGTCAAACCACTGATTGGAAAGAAGTGAGAAGGAAAAAAACTTCTTTAAAAAATAAAAAGGCATGGATTGTAGTTGCAATCCATGCCTTTTTTATAAAAGATAATGCCAAATAGGAGACCATTTTTATATCATATTGGTTTTTGTGTTCGATGAATCTACGCTGCGCTCCGTTTTCCTCTCTCCAATTTACCCTTTATATTTCAACGGTAAATAAACTACCTTTTTCGTTTCAAAAAACGCATCGTCAAAAATATTGCTCAAGTCGAACTGAACCGCTTTTGGGAAATCTTGCAGTTCTTCCGTTAGGTCTCCCCCCTTCAGGTACAGGATTCCATTTTCGAACTCGTGATTATTTTCCTTTTTTGTTTTATGGCGAATCCACTTCACAAAATCAGGCATATTCGTTACGGCACGACTGACAATAAAGTCAAATTTCTCTTCTACGGTTTCTGCTCTTTTTTGTTCAGCAACTACATTTTGTAATCCTAAGGCTTGCACTACTTCATTAACCACGCGTATCTTTTTAGCGATAATATCAATCAAGTAAAATTTAGTTTCAGGAAACAGAATAGCCAATGGAATACCTGGAAAACCTCCCCCTGTTCCAACATCTAGTACACTACTACCTGGAACAAATTCCATTACCTTGGCAATTCCCAAAGAATGCAACACGTGTTTCACATATAATTCGTGTATATCTTTTCTAGAAATAACGTTAATTTTTGCATTCCATTCGTTGTAAACACTTTCCAATTGTTCAAATTGAACAAGCTGTTCTGGAGTTAGATTAGGGAAATATTTTAAAATTTCTTCCATTTCAAAAGTTTTGACAAAAATAGCTTTTTTTATCGGTAAATAAACCACCTGTAAACTATATTATAATTTATTATACTTACCTTTGATCGATACTATTTAAATGTATCAAGACCTATGGAAACTCAAGTTCTATCAGATAGAATAAACAATCTTACAACTTCACAGACTTTAGCGATGGCCGCAAAGGCTCGCGAGCTAAAAGAACAAGGAATAGACATTATCAGCTTGAGCCTTGGTGAACCCGATTTTAATACACCTGACTTTATCAAGGAAGCTGCTATTCAAGCCATCAAAGATAACTACAGTAAATACCCTCCAGTTGAAGGATATTTAGAGCTAAGACAAGCTATTAGCAATAAATTTAAAAGAGATAACAATTTACACTATACTGCCAATCAAATTGTAGTATCTACGGGAGCTAAACAAGCACTATTCAACGTAGCACAAGTGATGATTAATCCTGGTGATGAGGTTATCATCCCTGCTCCGTTTTGGGTGAGTTATGCAGAAATTGTAAAAATTGCGGAAGGTATCCCTGTGGAAGTACCGACTACGATTGACACAGATTTCAAAATCACACCTCAACAATTAGAAGATGCAATTACACCTCAAACCAAAATGATTTGGTTCAGCTCTCCTTGTAATCCAAGTGGATCTGTTTACAACAAAGCCGAACTAGAAGCAATTGGTGCTGTATTGGCGAAACACCCTTCTATTTACATTCTTTCAGATGAAATTTATGAGCACATCAATTTTGGAAGTGCTTATTGCAGTATTGGTTCAATCGGCAATCTGATTGACCGTACCATTACTATCAACGGAATTTCGAAAGCCTTTGCGATGACAGGATATCGCATTGGATATATAGGTGCACCTGAATTTATCGCCAAAGCATGTGCTAAAATGCAAGGACAAGTAACTTCGGGAGCAAATACCATTGCACAACGCGCTACAATTGCTGCCGTAAATGCAGACCCTAGCGTATTAAAAGATATGGTACAAGCCTTTAAAAACAGAAGAGACTTAGTAGTAAGCCTATTAAGAGACATCCCTGGTATAAAAGTAAATATACCTGATGGTGCGTTCTATTTATTCCCGGATGTATCTTCTTTCTTTGGTAAAACCTTACAAGGAGTAACGATCAACAATGCAAACGACTTATCCCTGTATTTGTTAGATAAAGCGTATGTAGCTACCGTAACAGGTGATGCTTTCGGAAATCCAGCCTGTATCCGTTTGTCTTACGCAACTAGCGAAGATCAACTAACAGAAGCTCTAAAACGAATGAAAGAAGCTTTGAAATAAGCTCCTTCTACATAGTAAAAGCGCTAATACATCAGTACTAGCGCTTTTTTTTGTATAAATAAAATTGTACTTTTATAAGATAAATCAATCGTTGTGGATATTCTATTAGAAAGTATTGCGAAGCATGTTACGCTTACAGAAATTGAACAAAAAATTGTGTTGGATTCGTTTGAATCCCATCGGTATAGTGCCAAAGAAAAACTCCTTTTAGAAGGGGAAATTTGCTATAACTCAACCTTTGTTGTTTCTGGTATTCTACGCAACTACTTTGTCGATGATCAAATTGTTGAACACACCGTTAGTTTTGCCACCAATGGTTGGTGGATTGCCGATATGTACAGCTTTCTATCGCAAAAACCAGGAAACTCCTATATCGAAGTTGTTGAAGATGCCATGGTACTCACCATGACAAGAGCACAACAATTGAATCTCTTTGATCAAGTTCCTAAAATGGAACGTTATTTCCGTATCCTCATTGAGCGATCGCTAATCGCCAATCAACAACGTTTAATGGATAACCTATCGCTTACAGCAGAAGAGCGATATGAACGCTTCTGTGAGCGTTTCCCAGAGATTAAACACTGCCTACCACAAAAGCAAATCGCCTCTTACTTGGGTATTACCCCTGAATTTTTTAGCAAACTAAAAAAGAGAATACTGACGGCGAAATAGACATGAGCTGTTTGTTAGGTGTTAGGCGTTGGGACAAACAACGAACACCCCCTATTTCTTAACCTACATTAAGCAAGTAACCCTCTGATTGCCTGTATCTTTGTATAACAAAATCAATACAGCTATGGAGAATTTTATTTTATACAAATCAGATACAAGAGGTTATGCCGATCACGGTTGGTTAAAATCACACCACACTTTTAGCTTCGCCAACTACAGAAACAATGATCGCGTACACTTTGGTGTATTACGTGTACTCAATGATGATTACGTAGCTCCAGGCATGGGATTTGGAACTCACCCGCATGAAAATATGGAAATCATCTCTATTCCGCTCAAAGGAAGCTTGGCTCATCAAGATAGTATGGGCCATGGAGAAACCATTCACGTCAACGAGATCCAAGTCATGAGTGCAGGTACAGGGGTACAACATAGTGAATTTAATCCAAGTGAAACAGAAGCTTCGGAATTCTTGCAAATATGGCTTTTTCCCAACAAACTAAACGTTACACCCCGTTATCAGCAATTACCTTTAGAAGTAGCAAATAGAAATAACAATTGGGATCAAATACTATCACCTAACCCAGAAGATGCAGGAGCGTGGATTCACCAAGATGCATGGTTTCACCTAGCTACTTTAGAAGCAACTAAGAAACTAAACTACGATTTGAAAGACAAAAAGAATGGGGTATACCTATTTGTTTTAGAAGGGAGTATTACCGCAGGTGGACACGTGTTAGATCGAAGAGATGCACTTGGCATATGGGATATCTCTTACCTTGAAGTTCAAGCAACAACAAATGCACAACTATTACTAATGGAAGTTCCAATGGAATTACCTAGTTACTTACAATAAGTACAAACACCTAAAATTTAACAACGATGGAAACAAAAAAATGGACAATCGATACCACACACTCTTTAATTGGATTTAAAATCAAACACATGATGTTTACCAATGTAAGAGGAAATTTCACGGATTACACTGCTTCATTGAATTTAGTCGATGACAACTTTGAAGAAAGCACAATTAGCTTTGAAGCACAGGCAACCTCAATCGACACGAACAACACAGATCGAGACAACCACTTGAGAAGTGCAGATTTCTTTGATTCAGCACAGTACCCAACAGTGCATTTTAGCTCAACCAAGATTGAGAAAAAAGGAGAAACACACTACCTTATAACAGGTATATTAGCTATGCACGGTGTAAGCAAAGAAGTGAAACTAAACGCTGAATACAGTGGGATCATTATCGATCCTTGGGGAAATGCTAAAATTGCTTTAGCCCTAACAGGAAAAGTCAATAGAAAAGACTGGGGACTAAATTGGAACACAGCACTAGAAGCAGGTGGTTTACTAGTAAGTGAAGAAGTAAACGTTGACATCGAAACACAATTTGTACTAGCCTAAACGCGTAGACAAAGAAGCAAGCAATAAATGAACAAAGGGCAAGTTTAAATTAAACTTGCCCTTTGTTCATTTATTTGATTCTGATCACAGATAACTGATCACAGATAACTGATCACTAATTACCCTTGTTGTAAGCTTCGAACTTCTTCTTCTGTTAAGAATCTCCATTTTCCTCTTGGTAGATTCCATTTCGTAATTGAGCCATACATCACGCGGTCAACTTTCAAAACATTGTAATCCATGGATTCAAATAAAGCACGCACTAGTTTTACGTTCGATGCCTTTAGTTTTATTCCAATTTCTGTTTTCGGTTGATTTTCCACATAAGCCACATCCTCTACAAAAACGCGTTTTTCCTCGATATAAATTCCTTTTTGAACGCGCTCTAAATCTTCATACTTCAAGTTTCTATCTAAAGAAACTTGGTACATTTTAGACGAGCGTTGCTCTGGGGAACTCAACTTCTGAATGAGATTCGTATCATTGGTAAACAACATCAAGCCCAACGTACTTTTATCCATACGCCCAACAGGTGCAATATAGGATTTAGTTGCATTTTTAACCAAGCTTAACACGTTTTCTTGACTAACAACCTCCTCATTAATCGTAGCAAATCCTTTGGGTTTATTTAAAACAAGGTAGACCTTTTTTTCTGGTGTAATTACCATTCCGTCAAAATTCACGACATCCGTTACCTTAACCTTATAACCCAATTCCGTTACAACCTCTCCGTTGACTTTTACATTACCAGAAACGATATATAAATCGGCATCTCTACGAGAGCAAACGCCAGAATTACTAATATACTTATTTAAGCGCATCTCGCCATTATCTTCTTTTGGCGCAGTTGCAACTTTTGGTTTTTTATCGAATGTTCTAGCAGAAGGATTAGGTTTTTGTGTTCCTTGTCCTTGACTAGCTCGCTTCTGAAACGGCTTAGCCCCTCCAGCTTTTGGTTTACCACTGCGATTAGATTGGTTTTTTCTAGAACCTGATTTACCGTTATTCATATTAAATATTTTTGCAAAGATAGACAAACTCCTTCTTTTATTTCAATATACAAAAAAATATAGCTTTTAATTATAAAGTCTCTTCCAAAAGATACTTCCCACTTGCTAAAACATCAGGCTTAATTAACACAATAGAAAGCACACCTAACAAGATTAAAAGTTTAAGTAAAAAATGCAATTGATGGTACGCTTGGGTCGTATGAGATCGCCAAAGCTTTAGCAAAAAGAAAAGCAAAATAACGATACTAAAATAAAAGTAATAGATCATATAACCGACATCATAACGCACGGTCATGAAGTAGATCGGTATTAAAGCTAGTACAAAAACAGCCGTAATAACCTCTTTGGCTTTTTGCTCGCCAAAGCGAACGGGAATCGTTTGATAATTATTAGCAAAATCTCCTTTTAGATTCTCTAAATCCTTCATAATTTCTCGAATGAGAATAATCAAATACAAGAAAAAAGCATGAATAAAAATAGAGATATAAAATGATTGGAAATACATCAGAATGGCAAAAAAAGGCAACATCGCGAGTAGAGATGCTACCAAATTTCCAATGATCGGATACTTTTTTAATTTATGGGAATAGAACCACAACAGAAAAATATAAACAGCAAAGAAGACTACTGCGTGTAAGGAAACGGGAAATACAATACAAACAGATAAGAAATTGAGAAGAAAATAAACCCTTAATTTCGTTGTTTGACTTACTAATCGATCCAACATTGATTTATTCGGTCGATTAATTAAGTCTTTTTCAGCATCGTAAAAATTATTGATGATATAACCTGAGGCGATTGCAAGTCCGGAGGCTAAAATAATAAGAAATAAGCGCCAATCTATAATAACGTCTAAGGCTCTTTTTTCTGGAGCGAAAATAAAAATTGAAGCTAAGTATTGGGCTAGGATAATAACAAAAATGTTATAACCTCTCACCACAGAAAACAAACTAAATATTTTAGCTAAGAGTATTTTATTTTTCCTAGATAACATATTATATTTTTCTCTCGATTAGTAAAACGGTTATAACATTCTTTTATAGTTGTTGCTTAAAACTGATATACTACTTCTAATTTATAGTCTTTAAGCGTTTCCTTTGCTTTGTCAATATCGGGAGTAAATCCTAAGATATATCCACCTCCACCAGAACCACATAGTTTTAAATAGTAGTCATTGGTTTCAATTCCCTTTTGCCAAACATTGTGAAATTGCTCTGGAATCATTGGTTTAAAGTGATTGAAAACTACAGCAGAAAGTTCTTTCGTATTATTGAATAGTGCTTTCAAGTCCCCTTTCAAGAAGTTATCTACACACGCATCTGTGTGCTTAATGAACTCTTCTTTCAACACTTTTCTAAAACCTTGTTCTTTTAATTTCTCCATAAAGATTGTAATCATGGGAGCTGTTTCTCCTACAATTCCAGAATCAATTAAGAACACTGCTCCCTTTCCATCTAAACTTTGAGAAGGAATGCCCGTAGGTTCAATATTGTCTTTTGAATTAATCAAAATAGGCAAGCTTAAGTAACTATTTAAAGGATCTAATCCAGAACTGGTACCGTGAAAGAAAGCTTCCATTTTACCAAAGATCTCTTTCAACTTCAACAATTTATCTTTGCTCAAGTTTTCTAAAACAGTAATTTTTTCCAACGCATATTGGTCGTAGATTGCTGCTACCAAAGCACCACTACTTCCTACACCGTAACCTTGTGGGATACTTGAATCAAAATACAGTCCGTTTTCAATTTCTCTTTGCAAACGATCCATATCAAATTGAACCAATGTTGGCTCTGATTCCTGCATATCAACAAGATATGCAGCAAAATTGCTCAAATATTCATTTGATTTTTTTGCGAATCCTTCTAAGTTATCCTCCATCTTAAGAGCTCCCTTATAGAAATTATAAGGAATTGATAATCCTTTTGAGTCTTTTATAATTCCGTATTCTCCGAATAAGAGAATCTTAGAATAAAATAAAGGTCCTTTCATAGCTTATAAAAGTAAATTTACCTTGCAAAGGTACGTATAATATTCACGCTTAGGTAGTTTTGTTTTATTTTTTTTCTACAGGTACCGATTTTTAAAACCGTAAACACAGTGCCTACATCCATTTTGACAGCATTGTCCTTTGAGTAAATGATACAATTCGGTAAACACAAAATAACCATTTTCTAAATAATAGTGTTTACCTTCCACCATTTCACTTCGTTTTAGCGGAAAATCTTCCGTTCTTGCTTCCATAAGCAGCTGATTCATTTGCTCCAAACAAGCCTTACACAAGCACTTGTGAAAAGAAGAACGCAAAAACGCTTTAGTGTCCGGATGGAGTGTAACCTGTGTACAGTCGCAATGTTCAATAGTCTCTGGTTGACAGTTAATTGGTGTTTTACAACGTGTGCACACTTTATTTTTCCCCATACTTTACCTCATTGTAGCAAAATTGTAGAACTGTAGCCCGCCTTTTGCTTCGATCTCCACTTGCTGCTGAACATTTTGTCCTTGCGCACGTTGTAAATCAAAAGACAATTGGTTCTTTCCTTTTACCAAAGGCACACGTGCATATTTTATTTCAGCAGGAAGCGTTTGCCAATTACGGGTATCTGCCTTTTCTGAAAATAAGTTATACAGCTGCAATCCAAACCCCAATCCTTCTAATACAGCATTGTTATCATTCGATCTTGCCACTGATTTCACCGCGTATTCCGCTGATTTTTTAACTGCTAAACGAGTTAAGATTTTCCCTAATTCTTTTCCTGCACGTTCTTGTAAAGTAGAAACCGCAACAACATCGATATCTTGTACTTTTTCCAAGGCATAAGTTGCTGTTCCGTTAACCTCTACTTGGGCTTTTGTGTAGGGAACAGGTGCACTAATATACTTCGGATAGGCGACATTTACACTGTGAACATCACTAAGGTCCGTTTTTCCCGCTATACCAAAATCCAACGGAATCATCACCCCTAACGCATCAGTAAAAACGAGAGAACCACTATCTCCTCTAATTAAAGAAAAGAACATCGTTTCTTCTTCCTTAACAGGAGCCGTACCATTTTCCCAGAAAACAACTAGCTCCCCTCCCTCAGCCTGTTGATAGGCTTTGAAAGGCATTTCAAATTCTTTTTCAAACTTTCTCAACTCGCCAGTAAAGCCTAGTTTATTTGCCATATTCATGACATCGTACTTTAAGTTTTCTGGAATACTCACTCCGTAATACAACCCGCCTACCGCGCTTTGGTAAACTTCTACGGCATTGCGATACGCGATAAAAGCATCGTTATAATTCCCTACAGACTCGTAGATTAGTCCTTGCAAATTCAAAGCAAAGGCATCCTTAGAATAACGTGTTGTCTTATCGTTGTACTTATCACCTTGTTGATAGTTTTGAAGCGAAATACGTCGAGCTTCGACGAGTGCTTCTTGGGATTGTCCGAGATATAAGTAGTTCAATGCTTTATAATAGTGTAGCATAAAAATTTCAAATTCTTCTCCTTTATAACTTTGAGACATCGAATTCAAAAATAGTCCTACCATCACATCTCCAACCTTGGAGACTTGATCTTCAATTAAGAGATCCGCCTTATTTAGATACTGATTACTCAGTGCATAATTTCCTTTTAAATGCTCTACTCTACCTTTCTCCATGTAAAACAACAGGAGGTTTCTCGATTTTTGTAACAGCTTATTTTTGTCTAAAGCTTTATCCGCACCAACGTAGTCTTCGTGTGTCATACGCTGGTAATAATCTGTAATTCTATCGTGATATGTGGCGCATCCAAAGACGAAAAACATTAGTGCCACAGGCACTAATGTTTTTGTTATGGAAGATATGGTTCGATTGAAAACCATCAATTATAAGTTTAGTTTTTTACGTATTTCGCTATTTTTTTGTCTCCAATCCAAACAACTTCATTCGTTTGTAGATTCGTTAATTCTAAATTAACTTGATAGTAAACAACTTTTTTCTTTTTGTGTGAGTCTACAATGGAGTTAATAGAACCTTGCAACATAAAGTCTGCACCTTGTTCTAAACCAAACTGTTTCATTGAAGAAGCAGAAGCATTCGTTTGTTGATCTGCTCTTTCTCCTCTTAGTTCCTCGCGTTTTTTACCTCCTTGTACTAAACGAACACGTCCAGATTGAATAAACGATTGCTCCACATCCTTAACAAATGTTTCAGCATCAATATGCTCATGGCTTTTATTGTATACCATGCCCACGATAACTACTGGTTTTTTATTGTTGTTGTCGTCTTGAAAATCTCCAATCCAACCACCATCAAGTACTTGTCTGGTCATTTGCTGAGCAACTTCTCTTGAGTCTGAATTATTCCATCTACCACTTAAGTCGATTGTTTCTTCCGTACTAACACGTGTAACCTGACGGCCACATGAGGTGATAAATAAACCTGATGCTGCTAAAACTGCAGCTAAAGCTATCTTCTTAATTTGCATACTTTTTTTATTATTCATTAATGTTTTTACTAAATAGAGAACCACCAGTTCCCGGTTTTAAAGCCAATACGCGGCATCCAATTCCAATTGCTATAGTTTCTATAGTAATTATTGTATCCGTAGTTGTAATCATATCCGTAATCGGAATAATACGAACGACCATATTTTGCTCTTGCCATACGTTCTTCATGACGGTATTGGCGTTTCAATGCTTTTCGCTCTTGTTTTGCTTCATACCAATCATACGCCTTGTATGTATTGTGAACTGTTTCACTCAACGTAGCTGTTAAAGAATCTTTGTTCATCATGTATTTTTCTTTACTTACATGATAATTCGGATTTTGATCCTCTATTAGTGATTGTGCGTTTGCTTGATAAGTAAACAAGCTACACATCACGAGTCCTAATAACTTAATAACATTTCTCATAGCTTGATCTATTTTTTTATTAAACACTATTTTTCTACTGTAAATTTAGCACTTTTATTTAATAAATAATGCTCCACCCCCTACTTTATCTTCTATAAACTGTTTATTTTGGCAAAAATCACTCAAACTTTCTTGCACAAAATGGAGAACCTCATTCTTTACAGCAGCAGGAAAAAGGAGGTGAACATTCGCCCCTGCGTCTAAAGTAAAACAAACAGGAATAGCAGTTTTTGCCCTAAAAGCCCAGATTTTCTCAATAATCTGTAAGGTATTGGGCTTCATCAAAATGAAATAAGGCATAGAGGTCATCATCATAGCATGTAAGGTTAATGCTTCACTTTCCACCAAAGCGACAAACTTCGTAAGGTCACCTGTTTCGAGTATATTTTTTAACATACCTAGGTTTTGATGTGCCTGTTTGAAACGCTCAGCTGCAAAAGGATGATTGTGCATCAAATCATGTCCCACCGTACTCGATACTTGTTTCTCCCCTTTATCTACCAGTAAAATCACATCTTGATATTCCTTAAAATTGGGATGAATCGCAAAAGGAGCTTCGATACCAAATAAGTCTGAGCTGCCTAGCACATCCGCTTGTTCTCCCCAAATAACAACCTCTCCTTTAATGCTTCTACAAGCACTTCCAGAACCTAAGCGAGCTAGAAAAGAAGCCTTATTCAAAAAGTATGCTTCTGCCATAGTAGGATGAAGCAAGCGCTCTAGGGACATAATATTCATCGACAGCGCTGCCATACCCGATGCCGAAGAGGCGATTCCCGAACTATGCGGAAACGTATTCGTCGTGTCAATCGCAAAGTGATACTCCTCTATATAAGGACAATAGTTGACAATGCGCTCAAAAAACTTTTGCACTTTCGGTTTAAACTCTTCTTTCGGTTTCCCATCAAAAGACAAATCAAAACTAATTCCCTTTGCTGCTTTGGATGTAAAAGCCAATGTTGTAATTGTCTTACAATTACTCAAGGTAAAACTCAAAGAGGGATTAGCAGGAATTTGATTCTCCTTTTTACCCCAATATTTCACTAATGCAATATTACTCGGAGCGCTCCAAGTAAATTGTCCTTGTTGCACAGCTGCTACCGTACTTTTACTTCTATCAAATATAAAATCACTTGCGTTTGTCATTCCTTTCCCTTTTTTGACAAAAATACTACCTTTTTATTACATACGACACTAGCCCTATAACATCTCACAAAACTTATCCTAAAAGGATAAACCAACAACCTAATTCAACAAGTATGTAGCACAACAAACCTCAAAATAACAAAAGCAAATAAAAAACAGTTAAACATTGTATTAAAACCAAAAATTCATTAATTTGCTTTTACCACAGATAATTAAACAACCAAAAAAATGAAAAAAATACACCTTACAGCGACGTCTAAAATGCATTTAGACGGAAACTATTCTGTTTTCATTTACGCTGGGACACATTTAATCAAAGAAGTTGACACTTCTTCCCAAACCTATTTACGACTAGAAAATGACGTAGATGAATTGACTTTTGTATATGGAAACAGTTCTCATACCCTTGCCTTGAGTCAACTAAATGAAAAAAAGAAACAAGAAATTCAATTGACAGATGACCTTGCGCTTGACTTGTGTTTAGTCCCTCGCATATATCTGTTAGATCAAACTAACCTATTTGTAAGCTTTCTTTCTGGTTTAATCGCCGTTGCCTATTCCATATTTGCAACCTCTAATTGGGATGAACTAGTATTCTTATTGGGAAGCACAGTAATTGTACTATTATTATTTATGGTTTTGTACAGACACCCTATACATACAGGGCATTACAACCTCCGTATATCCATGACTATTAGCGCTTTATTATTGATCTTTTTTCTCATACCGATCGAAAACTGGTCCATCAAAACCCTAATAGGATTGTCAACGCTTACGGTAGGAATACGTTTTATAAAGGATTACCAACGAACACTCGCATTGGTTTACAATCCCTTCCATAAAACATAAAAAAATATGGAAGGGAGAACCTTCCATATTTCTATTAGCACTTACAAAATTACATACATCTTTAAATCAGAATGAGACTCTGATTTTTTAGTTGTGTGTTTGCCAAAGGAACATAAAATTCCTTTGAAATCCACTAGTTTCAAATAAACTTATCAACAATGTTATCACCAATTTCCCCTTAATTATGTTAAGTTTAAGAACTGTAAAAATAGCGGTTTACTTCGGCTAAAATTGTCTTTCTACTTTGCACACTGATATAATCTGTATCAATGGGCGCACTGAACATAAACATCGGATTAGCAGGAAATTCACTTGTTGAACGAAACAACAAAAAGTAGCTTTTCCCAGAGCGTCCCGATTGGAGCCACTCTTCTAATTTGTAGTAATCGGGTACAGAGCGCCTTTCTCTTACCACGATCAAAACGTCTTTGATCTCGGTCCAAGCCAAGAATTTTTCTTTAAATAAGCTCTTATACCTCACCCCCTTTTCGTCAATACTCACTTTCATAAAGACAATTTTATAAAAGAATACCAAAAACAGAAAGAAGAGCACGAGGGCAACAAGCTTAACGATCCCCACACCAACAACCAAAAAGAAAATAGCTGTTGATAAAAAAGGTCCCAAACAAACGAGCAAAAGTAACACGTTACTACTCGTATTATAATAAGTAAATGTCATATCGTCTTTATTACTTTGTTGAAGCAATAGCTTGAGCCGTTAAAAAACCGGTAGTCCAAGCATTTTGAAAATTAAAACCACCTGTAATAGCATCAATATTGAGGATTTCACCTGCAAAATACAAGTCTTTGCAAATTTTACTTTCCATCGTTTTAAAATTCACATCGCGCAAATCAATTCCCCCTGCGGTTACAAACTCATCTTTAAACGTACTCTTGCCATTCACTTGGTATTCTCCTTCCTGTAGTTCTACGACTAAAGCTTGTAATTGTTTGTTGTTTAAATCCGCCCAGGTGGTGGTCGCAGTAATTCCTGCCGCCACAACTAATCGTTCCCATAGTCGAGTAGGGAACTCAAACAATCCTCTTTTCAAGATTATTTTCTTTGCGTGTTCGTGTTTAAAGGCTTTCAGATGGACTAGTAAATCTTCTCGATCAAATTGAGGAAGCCAATTAACAAGAATGTGAAATTGATACTTTTTTTCTGCCAGAAGACGAGCGCCCCAAGCAGACAAGCGCAAAATACCAGGTCCACTCATCCCCCAATGGGTAATCAACAAGGGTCCCGTTGCTTCTAATTTACTTCCTTTTACTTTGATTGTAGCAGGAGTTGCAACCCCCATTAAATCCACAATGCGTTTATCTTTGCTATTAAAGGTAAACAAAGACGGTACAGGTTCAACCACGCGATGCCCAAGATCAGCCATCATTTGCCATACTTTCGGATTACTACCTGTAGTAAAAACCAGTTGAGAACACGTCATTCCATCTTTAGAAGTATCCAATTTCCATCCTTTCTCACTTTGATAAACTCCTTGTACACTAACCCCTTGCAATACCTCAATTTTATACTTTGCCGCTGCTTTCGCAAAACAGTCAATAATCGTTTGAGAGGAATCTGTAACCGGAAACATACGACCGTCTTCTTCGATTTTCAGTTCCACACCGTATTTAGCAAACCACTCAATCGTATCCCCACAACAAAACTGATGGAAAGGACCAAGTAATTCTTTCGAACCTCTAGGATAAAATCGAACTAGTTCTTTCGGATCAAAACACGCGTGCGTAACATTACAACGTCCGCCGCCTGATATTCTAACTTTAGCAAGTACTTCTTTTCCGCGTTCTATAATGGCAATTTTTAAATTTGCGTTGCGCTCACCCAAATTAATTGCCGTAAAAAAACCTGCAGCACCACCACCTACAATAATAATATCATAATGCATAATCCCCATATTTAGCCATTTACTAAAGTTCTCTTTTTTTATTCTATATGAAACTTTTATCTTTACAGGCACAAAGATACTTACTTACAATCGCATCCCTATCATTGTAAAATTAAGATTATGAAAAAATTGCCATTTTTAGCACTACTTGTTTTATTTGCTATGTGTAAATCAGTTCCGCACGGAAGTAGCACGAACACAAAAGACAATACAAACAGCAGCAGCTCAACTGCTTCTTCTAAAGAATTAACAATTGAAGAACGCATTGAAGAAATCAAAGAAGAAAACCGCTTACCAGAAGAAAAAGACGTGATTGATTTGCCTGATTACGCTCAAGTTCGAGATGATTTTCGATCTGTAACAGACAAAACAAAAGAATCCTATTTACAAGGGATGCAAGCAACAAGCGCCAAATACAGCGTTCTGATTCTTACCCAAGGATTTAAAGGAGAGAACATTGTGGTAAAAAACAGCACTAAAACCTTTTTTAAAGGAATGGTAATGAGCGACTTATCCAATGGGATTGCAAAATCCATTCGCGTGGACAACACGGACAGCTTTTCGATTTTGGACAATTATACCAATAGTGAAGTAACTATTGAAAGTGATCATGCTAAGATGTTTAAATTTATTTACATCATGAAAAACAGCAGTAAAGACAATCCTTTCAAAGTAACGTTTAGCAACACTTTACGTCCCGTACGCTAATGGAATCACGAGACACTATTTTACGACTTATCCAACAAACGGCTCTTATTTTAAGAGCCTTTTTTAATCAAGTACCTCAAGATCCCATGGAAGAAAAAGATCTTACTGATTTTACATCCACGCTCAAGGAACAAACAACACTTGATCTAGAAGTCTTGTTGCAGTTACAAACGCAACAAGATATGCAAAAATACCTTGGCTCAATTTCCGCTTTTGACGCGTCAAATCAAGAGATTCTTGCTGACGTACTAGTTGCCTTAGCAGAAAAAATAACTGATTTAAATCAAAAGCAGGCATACGAAGAAACTGCTTTGATGCTTTATATAACCATCAATCAAACGACACAAACCTACAATTGGAAAAGACAAAATAAAATTGATCAATTGAAAGTAAAAGACTAACTACTATTTCTTCTTTCTCGATATAGTAGGTTCTCCCATAAAAATAACCTCCACTTCATCTACCATCACTATCTCAAGGACAGCTTCAAAATCTGTAACATTTACAATTTGAGTATCTAATCCAATAAAAGATACACTGAGATTTAACTGTTTACCGCTATCTTTTGGTATAACTAATTCAAATTTACCAAACACATCCGTTTCTACCCTGTATTTGGTATCAAATATAGTTACAACAGCTCCAGGTAAAGCATGCTGTTCTCCATCTATAACAACACCTTTCAAAACTCTTTCTTGACTCAGTATAGATTCATTCTGCTTTTTGCTTTGGTCAGTCTTAAAAGGCAACTGTTCTGTTGTTCTTTTTTCTTGTGCTTGTGTAGTTGTAGCAGCAGTTAATACTAATAAGTTTACAAAAGTCGCTACCAATCCATTGAATCGAAAACTTTTTGTTATATATAAATCATCATTCAATTCTGTATTTAAAAACTTCGCTGGTATCCGTCCGCATAACTTATCGCCTTTCTTGATGCGATTAATCAATTCTTGTTTTGTATAAGTTGAAAAATCATAGATTTCCTTTTCACAAACCGCACAAAAACGCCCTTTTTCCAAAGGCGTCATTTGGTTCCAATCTTCAGAACACGGTTCTGGAATCTGAATGAGGTATTTTGCCATATATACTAATGTCGTTTTTTTACAGGTTGAATTGTTGAGAGCGTGTTCATTGGTCGTTGGTCGTCGTTCGTCCTAGCGATTTATCGTTTAAAGAAGGAGACAACCGCCATCTCAACAAACTCCTCACTCCTCACTCCTCACTTTTTCTTTACTCCAAGCGACCACTTGAATTCCATCCGAATAATTAGGGGCGATGACCTGATCCTCCGTTAAGTGAATCCCCGCCAATTGATAATCTACTTTCAGATGATTAAACGCTACCTCTTTTAACTCCCAAACTTCATGGTGAATTTGATAGCGATATAAATTATTGTTGACATACACATACAAACAATAGCGCTCTGTTAACCATATTTGTAAAGGTGTCTTTTGTTGTACTTTTTTTCCTATAGTGTAATTTGCTTCTAATCGAAATTTCTTCTTTTCATTTGAAGAGGTATACAGCTCCCCTTTTCGTTTCATTGTTGCTTTTTCGTAAGGCAATCCCGATAGTTTCTTGGAAACATAAACAGAAAGCGTTTTTCCTGCTTCAATATTCAAGAAATACACCCCTGCTTTCCCTTCTTTTGTTACATAGGTACGGACATTGAGCTCATCGAAATTGGATATAAAACCCACGGCTGGTAGATACCGTGGACGAATCTTCTCCATGGTAAAAGGAACAACTGAAATATAGTACTTACCTTCAAAGGCGTCTAATTCGAGTGCATCAGGAACTAAAGCCCTTAACACATCAAAAGGCACTTCAAAATGCAAAAAAAGGAGTCGATTCCACTCCTGGTAATAGCTCCACTTTTCGCGTGGCATTGGCCAGGGTCTGTGTTCAACTGCTTGTAAGATTGTATGAATCATATCTACTTTCTTTTTCTTCCTTAAAGATACTCAAAATCTAAACGCTAGGACGCAAAAAAGGCACCCCAATAAGATGCCTTTTTTCTCCATAGCTTCTTCTTATGTTGCTCATACCTAAAAGCTATTTCTATACAATTGAACACATTCGGAAACTAAATCAGTTATCAACGAATTAAAACATTATAAATATACTAAATTCCACTAAAATTACCTCATAGAACCTTCTCAAACCCTTATTTTTCCATAATACCTAGGGAAAACTGCGAAAACCCACTAATCTGTTTATCAAACAAAGCATCTCATTCAAGATCCGTAGTAAAAGCTAAAAATAGGGCTATTCTTTCCTTTTCACTTTTAAAAAGGATGGATACAGCACCTATAAAACGCAAAAAACTCCATGATAGACAAGGAGTTTTAGCTTTATATTTTAACGGGCAATCATTTGTTCATAAGGTAAGACTGTTGTGTACCCTTTTGCTGCAAAATAGACCGTTGGATCCTCTTCTGCGAGTACGAGAACAAAATCTCCTCCCCAAGCACCTAGGCTTTTTATAGTTCCTGTAAAATCGGCAAACAAGCGTTCTTGAACAGGCTGAATACCAAGGATTCGACCCACAATTGTTTCGTGTTCGCGAATCAACTCGGCAAAAATTTCCACCGAAGTCGCTGTTACTAATGCTTGACTAATCTCAGAGATTCGTTTGATCTCAGCGGAAAGCAAACCTTTTTTTGCTCGATAAGCCTGAATCGCTTCTTTGCTACTTTGTTTTTCGTTTAAGTAGACAAAGTACATTTTCTTGCAAAAGGCAGGTTGAAAATCAACCAATTCAACACGAGGCTCAATAGGATCTGTCAACTGATAAAACAAGGCACTCTTATGCTGTGCACAAGCAATATCATAGCCACTACCTCCAAAAGATTCTTGCAACAATTGATAGGGATTAATGCCAAACCACTGTGCTACGTTGTTAATCCAAGTAGAAGAAGTTCCCAATCCCCACAAACGAGGAAAAGTCAGCTTACACGTTACTTTAAATCCTCCTCCACGTTGTAAAAGCCTTGGATTTTGACTATGCGCTGCTCTCAATACGCCAACTAAGGTTTGAAGATATGCACTGCCCTGTATTCCTTTGTTATGCAGCAGCTGATCAATTGTCACTTGTTCTTGCATCCAAATTTCCCCATCTGCATCATAGCTCGTCCAATCCAATACAGCTTCCTCTATGGACTCGACGTGCATCGATTGGCCTTGGGCAGTAGGTAAAGCAAAGGCCTTTGCTCCATCTAACACCACATACTCACCAGCAATCAACAACTTACCAGGGCTGTAAAAATCCATCTAAACTATTTTCTAAGCGTTTCTAACAATTCAACTACAGCACGGTGTGAAACTACATTTTTTTCAAAATGAGCCACTACTTTTACGCGTTCTTCATCCGTTGCTTTAAATTGATTTAAGATATTCATTAAGTGCATTTTCATGTGACCCTGTTGAATTCCAGTGGTTGTCAGTGATTTAACCGCTGCAAAGTTTTGTGCCAAACCAGCAACCGCAATAATTTGCATCAATTGTGTTGCTGACGGTTTTTGTAACATTTGCAAGGCTATTTTCACCATTGGATGTAAGGAGGTTAATCCCCCAACCGTTCCTACTGCTAGCGGTAGATCAATCCAGAATTTAAAAATCCCACCTTCGATTGACGCATGAGATAAACTGCGGTATTGTCCATCTCTAGCCGCATAAGCATGAACCCCTGCTTCAATCGCTCTAAAGTCATTTCCAGTAGCTAAGACAACAGCATCCACTCCATTCATCACTCCTTTATTATGCGTTACGGCTCTAAAAGGTTCAATTTCTGCAATGCGAACCGCTTGTACAAATTTTTCTGCAAAAAGTACAGGATCCTGAATATCACTTGATTTCAATTCACCAACAGGACAAGAAACTTCAGCGCGAACCACACAATTGGGCACATAATTCGACAAGATACTCATCACCACATCTATGTTTTTCTCCTCCTCATTAAATGCAGGATAAACCAAAGCTTCTCGCTTTAATGTTGTAGCCATTTGCTCCAAACACGAGTTGATGAAATTTGCCCCCATACTATCCTTCGTTTCAAAAGTAACGTGCAATTGATAGTAGTTTTCAATTTCTTGTGTTTTATCGCGCAAAGTAATCGCTAAGATACCACCTCCTCGTTTTTGCATGTTTTGAGTAATAGGAAACGTATCTTCAAGGAAAGTCTTCTGAAGATCTTGAATCAATTGATTCAATTTCTGTTTATCCCCTTTGTAAAGAAAGTGAACTTGACCAATTTTTTCGGTGTCTAAGATTGTTGCTTTAAACCCACCGCGATCAGCCCAAAATTTTGCAGCTTTAGATGCAGCAGCAACAACCGAGCTCTCTTCAATCACCATAGGAATCGTATACCAAATGTCATTGATCAAGAAATTAGGAGCGACACCAAGAGGTAGATAAAAATTTGTAATCGTATTTTCAATAAATTCATCGTGTAATTTCTGTAAATCCTCGTCTGAATTCCAATACTGTTTGATTAAATCTACGACCGCTTCTTGGTTGTTTAAATATGTTTTTGCTATCCAATTGATTTTCTCCTCCTTGTTTAGTTTAGAAAACCCATTTATACTCCCTATCATGATTAAAAAGTTTAAGAAACAAAGATACGTGATTCTATTGGGTTATGAAATGGAAATATTGAAGGAGAAAAGAGAAAGGAGCAACAACGCCCTGTAAATCGCTGGCATGCGTAACATCGCTAAGGAAATAATGAGGGGGTAGTCCTGCTCATGTCTTGTTCTAGTCATCATTAGTATATGTCTAGGGTAGCTCAATAGTGCGTCCATAGTGCCTCTATTAAAATAACCGTTTTAATGGACTCACTATGGACTCACCATGGACTCACTATGGACTCACCCCGAACAAGCCTAGTCTATACTTACACCAACTGTGTACGTTTTCATTTTTTAGTGATAGATAGACCTCTTGTAGTCTTAGTCTAATTTTCAACCCCCATGACAAGGGATAAAAAAAGACAACCCTATTCGGCAACACCTTGCTAATTCCGTTCTCCTCACTCCATTATCCGTTAAATTATCTATGATGCAAGAATACTCTAAACAACAGCCCGTAAAAAAAGCAAATAAATAAAATTCCATACGATTTGTGCAAGGTATTGGGACTTTCAGTACCAAAAACGCTTCAATAAAATTAAGTTTTTATTATTTAATCTGAATGAAAATTGGCATAAATCAGATTTTTTCAGTAAAATTGGAAGTTTTTTCGACTAATTAGATAATGAAATACATTAAATTCACCTCTTTAATTTGCGTGATTGCTACGCAAATTGGTCTAGCGCAAAAGAGCATTGAGCTATCAGAAATATGGAATGGCACCTTTAAAACAGAGGCTATGCAAGCGGTCAACACCTTAGAGACCCAGAATCAATACGCGCGTATTGAGCGCATTTCTGAGCAGCACCAAGTAATTAATTTATACGACTTCTCAACCTTAGAAAAAACAAAAACGGTTTTCAGTAATCAGCATTTCCCTGCCGTCAAATCTATCGAAAGCTATGTCTTTGACGCGAAAGAGGAACAAATTCTTATTGGAACCAACACAACACCAATCTATCGCCGTTCTTTCTTAGCGGATTACTACTTGTACAATCCCAAGGCGAATCAGATTACAAAAATAGCAGATCACCCCATCATGGAACCGCTTTTTTCTCCTGATGGCAACAAGATAGCTTATGCTTATCAAAACAACCTATTCATTTACGATATTGCATCAAAAAAAACCACGCAACTAACACAAGACGGACAGAAAAACCATATCATTAATGGTATTTCCGATTGGGTGTATGAAGAAGAATTCAGCATTGTACGCATGTTTGATTGGAATAAATCGAGTACACAATTGGCGTATGTCAAGTTTGACGAAACTGAAGTTCCGGAATACTCCATGGACGTATATGGATCGGGATTATACCCTACACAAGATAAATTTAAATATCCAAAAGCAGGAGAAAAAAATGCAGTAGTTTCTCTTCATATTTACGATGTCAATCAAAAGGAGAACAACACTGTGGATCTATCTGAATTTTCCGATTTTTACATTCCGAGAATCAAATGGACCAACGACGCTAAATACTTGAGTATCCAAGTAATCAACAGACATCAAAATGATTTAAAAGTATTTTTTGTAGACGGTGATACACGAGCAAAAAAATTAATCCTAAATGAAAAAGACAAAGCGTATGTTGATGTACACACCCTTTCCTTTTTAGCCAATAATGACTTTGTTTGGATGAGTGAACGCGATGGAAACAACCATTTATACCACTACAACAAAGACGGAAAACTGTTAAATCAAATCACCAAAGGCAACTGGGAAGTAACTGACTACTATGGTATTGATGTAAAAAACAAAAGATTATTCTTCCAATCCGTAGAGCGAGGCTCGATCTACCGAGACGTTTACTCCATCGAATTAAATGGCAAAAACAAAAAGCTACTTTCTTCGCAATTGGGAACAAATACAGCTATTTTCAGTCCGAAATTTGATTTATTTATCAATGTACATTCTTCGACTACAACTGCACCACGTTACACCTTACACCAAAGTAATACAGGCAAAGTAGTGAAAGAAATTTTGAATAACACACCTTTAGAGAACAAGGTAAAAGCCTATCAACTTCCAACAAAAGAATTCACACAAATTCCAACAATAGGAGGCGTTATGCTGAATGCTTGGATCATGAAACCCGTTAATTTTGACGCGTCCAAAACATATCCGGTATTCATGTATCAATACAGTGGTCCTGGTTCACAACAAGTGGCAGATCATTGGTTTGATTCCAATGACTACTGGCATGCGATGCTGACTCAAAAAGGGTACATTGTCGTTACAGTTGACGGAAGAGGAACAGGATTTAGAGGAGCTGCCTTCAAAAAAACAACACAATACGAATTGGGTAAATACGAAGTAGAAGACCAAATCGAAGCGGCGAAGTACCTTGCTCAACAAAGTTACGTAGATGCCTCTAGAATTGGAATCTGGGGATGGAGTTACGGCGGATTTATGTCGACGAACTGTCTCTTAAAAGGCAATGACGTATTCAAAATGGCAATCGCTGTAGCACCAGTAATCAACTGGAGATATTACGACTCAATCTACACCGAACGCTACATGAAAACGCCACAGGAGAACCCATCGGGATACGATGACAACTCTCCGTATTTCTTTGCCAACCAACTCAAAGGACGCTATTTATTAGTGCATGGAACAGCAGACGACAACGTACACGTTCAAAATGCCATGGCGATGATTGAAACCTTAGTTCAACACAACAAAGATTTTGATTGGTTAATCTACCCAGATAAAAACCACGGAATCTACGGAGGAAACACACGCTTACAACTGTACACCAAGATGACAAATTTCATCTTAAACAACTTATAAAACGACTAACGATCAACTATTAAAACTATAGTTTAAATTTTAAAACAAACTATACTAAACTTAACGTAAATGGCAGCAGAAACAGCTACTAAATCAGACCTTTTTAAGTCTAATGTCTTAGGACATCCAGCAGGTCTTTTCGTTCTTTTCTTCACGGAAATGTGGGAACGTTTCTCTTTCTACGGAATGAGAGTATTATTGATTCAATTCTTAACCGCTCAAGTGCTTTTTGGCAGCGAGTTTTCAGGATGGGGCTGGTCAGCAGAGCAAGCCGGTGCCTTATATGGTACGTATGCGATGCTTTTATACCTAACTCCAATTTTAGGGGGAGTTATCGCCGATAAATACATTGGTTCTCGTTGGGCGGTAATCGTTGGAGCGATTATTATGACCGTAGGTCACGCTTCAATGGCTGCAGAGGGAATCTCTAAAATTTGGTTCTTTGTTGGACTCGCTTGTTTGGTGATTGGTACGGGTTTCTTCAAACCTAATATGCCTTCCATGCTAGGTGAAATGTACAAAGCACTTCCTGAAAAGAAAGATGGGGCTTATACGATTTTCTACATGGGAGTAAACTCAGGAGCTTTCTTCGGAATGATGCTTTGTGGGTACTTAGCCGAAACAAAAGGATGGCACTATGGATTTGGATTAGCGGGTATTTTCATGCTTTTGGGAACGATTCAATTTTGGTTAGCTAAACCTCTTTTTGGCAGCTTAGGGGAATTGAAAAAAGAAGATACTACAGTTGAAAAAACAGCGAACCAAATCAAAGAAGAAGAGGAAACAAAAAATCCTTATACGCTTGTAGATTACATCTTAATCGCTATTGTATCTATTGTTGGATTACTGTACGCATTTAATGATCCTTTATCTAAAAATGGTGTATTAGATATTTTCGCCTTCTTAGACACCTCGTACTTACGCGGACAAAACTTAATGGCTATCTTGGCTTTAGTTTCTTTCTTATACTTAGTAGTCTCTCGTATTCTACGTTATGGTAAAGTAATTAGAGATCGTATGTTTGCCGTTATCTTATTGGCATTCTTCTTGATGTTCTTCTTTATGAGTTTTGAACAAGGAGCGACTTCTTTAGTACTTGTTGCGAGAGACTATGTAGATCGAACTTTAGAAGGAACTGCATTAACGGTGTTTAATATCATCAATACGTGTTTAACTATCATTCCTTTGTTGATTATTTCATGGGTATTGATTCTCTTAGCGAAAGCAACTTGGAAAAAAATCGCGCTATCCAATGTGATTTTATTCATTTGTTTTGCTGGTATTTGGGCGATGGCGATTTATATGTTAAATGCTGAATTTTCAAAAGAAGCTTCTGAAATCACCGTTTCATGGTTCTCAATCTTAAACTCGTTCTTTATTATTGCTTTAGCGTCTTCGGTATCGAAATTATGGGATTCTAAATACAACCCACCTGCTGCATTTAAATACGGAATTGGATTGCTATTAGTTGCAATTGGATTCTTAATCTTAGGATTGGGATCAATGGGATTAGGTGATGGTGTAAAAATGTCGATGATATTTTTAGTTTTAACTTACTTATTCCATACTTTAGGGGAATTATTTATTTCACCAGTAGGATTGTCGTATGTATCGAAATTAGTACCAGGAAAAATGCTAGCCTTTATGTTTGGTATGTGGTACTTAGCCTTGGCAATTGCTCAAAAATTTGCTGCGATCCTAGGAGGGCAAATTGAAAATATTAAGGAAGAATATTCGTTGAGTCACTTCTTCTTCTTGTTTACTTTAATCCCAGCTGCTGCTGCAATATTGGTGATGTTAGTAAACCCACTATTGAAAAAACTAATGCACGGTGTTCGTTAACCCACCGTGCATTGCACAATAAATAAAAACTATAAACAATGAGTCAAACACAGACATTAGAAGAGATTCAAAATTTCTCTGGTAAATACCCGAAGCAAATTTGGAGCTTATTCTTCTCAGAAATGTGGGAACGTTTTTCGTTCTATGGAATGAGAGGAATGTTGGTTTTCTTTATGATTGACCAACTTAAATTTGAAGAAGCACAAGCGAACTTACAATACGGTGCTACACAAGCTTTCGTATATGCCTTCACCTTTTTAGGAGGTATTTTTGCAGATAAAATTTTAGGTTTCCGAAAGTCTTTGTTTTGGGGTGGTGCCATGATGATCTTAGGGAGTTTAATCTTAGCGATTGACCCTCACGCTTACTTTTTCATTGGTATTGCCTTTACGGTAATTGGTACAGGTTTCTTTAAACCCAACATCTCAACAATGGTTGGTAAATTGTACAAAAAAGGAGATGATCGTACAGATGCTGGTTTCTCTTTATTCTATGCAGGAATTAACTTAGGTGCATTGATTGGAGGATACTTGTGTATCGCTATTGGAAAAGGACACTTATTCCAAGATTCTATCGCAGTAGAAAACCGTTGGAGCGTTGCTTTTGGTTTAGCCGCTTTCGTTATGTTAGTGAGTTTAGTGAACTTCATCTTTACCAAAAGACACTTAGGTCCTATCGGACTACAACCGATGCAAACAAATGCGAACGGCGAACAAGTAAAAATGCCTTTATGGAAGGAAGTAGGGACATACGTCTTAACTTTTGCCATGGTACCCGTAATCGTATTTATGATTGACAATACGGATTACACGGCTTATTTCATGTACACAGTTGGGCCTTTAGCTTTGGCTTACTTGTTCTACGAAATGACTAAATTGACAAGCGCTGAACGCAAAAAAATCATTGCTGCTTTAGTGTTTATTTTCTTCTCGATTCTATTCTTTGGTATTTACGAACAAGCTGGTGGATCATTGAGCATTTTTGCTGCGAAAAACTTGAATTCAGATTTATTGGGTATTCACCTAGATCCAAACGGAGTGAATAACTCTGGTGGAGCGTTCTTCATTATCTTCATTGCACCTTTATTAGGTTTATTGTGGATTTGGATGGCGAAAAAGAAAATCGAACCGAATACCGTAATGAAGTTTGGTTTAGGATTTATTCTTTTAGGCGCTGGATATTACGCTTTATTTGGAACGCGTTTCTTCGCTGATGCTGCTGGTATGACTTCGTTAGACTTCTTTACCTTCGCCTTGTTAATCATTACCCTAGGAGAGTTGTGCCTATCGCCAATTGGACTGTCTATTATGACGAAACTTTCAACGGCTAACTTACAAGGGATGATGATGGGAATGTGGTTCTTGGCGAGTGCGTACGGACAATATGTTGCAGGTATCATTGGTGCTGCTATGTCTAAAGGACGTACGGAAATTGAAACAGGGAATCACCCGAACTACGATGCTCTTCTTTCTTATACAGATGGATACAAAGACTTGGGTCTTTATGCCGTGGTTGCTGGGGTAATTCTAATTGCACTTTCACCACTGATGAAAAAATTAATGCAGGAAGTGAAGTAATCAAACGACACTTTTATTATATCAACAAGACAAAAGCGGCCTATCGGTCGCTTTTTCTTTTTTCAGCTATTTTTTTAACATGGAATCCATTGCCATATAGAATATAGGAATTAAATTACACTCCTAAATTTTAACAACCTATTATCATCATGTCACAAAATAATAAAACCTTTGGACAAACGTTGCGATCGTTCAATAAAAACTTCTGGATCGCCAGCTTCATGGAACTCATGGAACGTTGGGCATGGTACGGAATTTACACCCTTTTAGGACTTTACTTAGTTGGTTCAACAGATACAGGTGGCCTTGGTTTTGACCACGTTCAAAAGGGAAGTATCATGGGAGGAATAGTAGCTATATTATACTTCTTGCCTTTATTTTTTGGCGTTATTGCTGATCGTATTGGTTATAAAATATCCTTGATTATTTCCTTTATTATCATGATCGTCGGTTATTACCTTTTAGGGGAGGTAACTGCATTCTCCAATGTCTATGCTGCGTTTTTATTAGTTGCGGTAGGAGCAGCGTTTTTTAAACCTGTAGCATCAGCCATTATTGCAAGTAACACCGATGAATCTTCAGGTACCTTAGGTTTTGGTATCTTCTATATGATGGTGAATATCGGAGGGTTTATCGGACCCGCGATGTCATCGGGATTGCGCACTACCTACGGATGGAACATCATCTTCATACAAGCTGCCGTAGTAATTGCTATTAACTTAGTTGTCGTATTATTTTTCTATAAAGAATCCAAAGTAGAAAAACCCAAAGACTCTATTGGAAAGGCGATTAAAGATTCTGTACTAGGTATATTTGAAGCTTTAAAAGACGTCCGTTTAGGTATTCTACTTGTATTAATGATTGGTTTTTGGACCATGTTTAACCAATTGTTCAACACCTTGCCTAACTTTATCGAGGATTGGGTAAACTCTGCCGCATTAAGTGAGTGGATCAATGAAAATGTACCGTTCTTAGGAACCTTATTGACACAAGATGGTCAAGTAAAACCCGAGTGGTTTACGAATATTGACTCTTTTATGATTATCATCTGTCAGGTGACAATTTCTTATTTCGTAACTAAGATGCGTCACATCAACGCAGTAATTCGCGGGGCTGTTATTGCGAGTATTGGAGTTGGACTAACTTTCTATACACACAATCCACTATTTACAATTTTAGGAACCATGATCTTCTCAATTGGGGAAATGATGTCGAGTCCAACCGTGTCTTCCTTTATTTCATTAATTACTCCTAAAGGAAAAGATGGTTTATACCAAGGGACGTACTTTTTACCTGTGGCAGCGAGTTACTCTGTTACGGATTATATATCAGGAAGCTTATACCAATCGTGGTCAGATAAGCTATCCCTCTTAAAAACAGAGATGGCAACGCGCAACGTGCCAATGCCTGAAGTAGTCAGTCACGAACAATTCATAGAAGAAGGAGCTAAGGCGTTAAATATGTCCATTTCTGCTTTTGAAAAACAATTCAACCTCAAAGCAGACACAGTAGATTGGCTACAAGTGACACAAGCCTTCAAGGATTTTGCAGCATCTAAAGCCATTGATATTAGCCAAATTCACTTCCCCTTCTCTAAAAATGAATACTTCGCTTTAGCAGAGCAAAAGCTAGGTATGTCGCATTGGGAAATGGTGGATATGCTTTGGAACACCTATAGTCCAAACAAAATTTGGTATGTTATTTTTGCTATTGGTATATTTTCTGTGGTCACTTTAGTTATCTATGATAAATTGGTGATTAAACCAATCGAAAACAAAAAATAACGAAGTGTTTTTATACTAAAATTATTGAGATCGAAAAAAATAACCGTTTAAACTAAATAAAAATAGTTATCTTTCTCAACCAATTTAAAAAACAATACATTATGCAGGCAAACTCGAGTTCGCAGCCAAACTTTTTCGACACCAAGGTGCTTGGGCATCCGGCTGGTTTATTTGTATTATTCTTTACCGAGATGTGGGAGCGATTCTCCTTCTACGGAATGAGGGTTTTATTAATTCAATTCTTAACCATGTCCGTAATTGGAATCAATACTGGTTGGGGTTGGAATGTTGCTGATGCAGGGGCTTTGTTTGCTACATACGCCATGTTACTATACATTACTCCTATCTTTGGAGGTATTTTAGCGGATAAATATATGGGATACCGATTGGCTGTAGTCGTTGGTTCTTTAATTATGACTTTAGGACACGCCGCAATGGCATTGGAAGGAGAGACTTTCATGTACATCGGTTTAGCGTGTTTAGTAATAGGAACGGGATTCTTTAAACCGAATATGACTTCTATTCTATCTGAAATGTACAAATCATTTCCAGAGAAAAAAGACGGGGCCTATACGATTTTCTACATGGGAGTAAACGCAGGGGCGTTCTTTGGAATGATGCTTTGTGGTTACTTAGGAGAGCGCGTTGGATGGCACTGGGGTTTCGGACTAGCAGGGATCTTTATGTTGTTAGGAACACTTCAATTCTGGTTAGCTAAACCGATCTTCGGTTCTATTGGAGATATTCCTTCCAAGGAAGCTAGAAGTGATAAAGAAGAAGTTGTTGATACAACCAACATGACACCGGAAGAAAGAGATTCGTTAAAACGCAATCCCTTTACCACGATTGATTATATCTTAATCGCAATTACCACCATCATCGGTTTACTATACGCTTTTGACGATGTATTCCGCATTGTGGGTGGAATCAATCTCTTCCCTGAAACAATTCTCGGACAAGACGGTTCTACAGTAGGGATTGCCTTCGGGTTGATCGTCTTCTTAGTTCTTGTTATTTGGCGTATTGCTCGCTATGCAAAAGTAGTACGCGATCGAATGATTGCCGTAATTATCTTTGCGTTCTTTACCATCTTCTTCTGGATGAGTTTTGAACAAGGGGCAACTTCCTTAGTTATCTTTGCTCGTGACAACACACAACGTGTGCTTTCTGGTGATACGGCTCTACTATTTAAAATTTTCAATACGCTCTTAACGATTATTCCTTTGGCATTAATCTCTTGGGTATTGATCATCTTAGCAAAACGAACGTACAAAAAAGCACTCGTTTCTAACATCATCTTGGGACTAACCTTCTTAGGTGTTTGGGGAGCTGTCGTTTGGATGTTAGACAGAGATTGGTCTTCACATGCGTACCAAGTACACTACCAAACAGTAGAAACACTTGTTCTCAATGAAGATGGAAGTCAAAAACTAGACGACAATCAAAATGCCACCTATCACTACCAACCGGTTTCAACGGCTTTTCAAGCCAAAGATGGGGATAAAATTGTCGAAAAAAACACCATTATTTCAAACCGCGAAGAATATGCAGTTGGCACAACAGTTGCTATTTATGAAGAATTGGGCACCTACCACATTCTGACGGATGAATTAGAAGCTAAATTACTTGCTGAATATGGAGCACATGATAAAATACCACATATTGTACAAGCAGAGATCAAAGAAATCAAGGACAATCAAGTAGAGATTACCGCTTCGTGGTTCTCTATTTTAAACTCCTTCTTTATCATTGCTTTTGCTTCTTTAGTTTCTAAACTATGGGATTCAAAATACAATCCACCTGCGTCGATTAAGTATGGATTAGGTTTAATCATTATGGCGCTAGGGTTTGGAGTTTTAGCGTATGGCGCTAATGGAATTACCGAAGGAAACAGAGTTTCGATGATGTGGCTTGTTTTTGCCTATTTATTTCATACCTTAGGGGAGTTGTTCTCTTCACCAGTAGGACTTTCTTATGTTTCTAAGCTTGTTCCTGCGAGAATGATTGCCTTTATGTTTGGTATGTGGTATTTAGCGATTGCAATTGGTAATAATCTAGCCGCTAAATTGGGAGGTCAAATTGAAAATATTACAGAGAAATACTCTTTATCTGGGTTTTTCTTAATCTTTACTATTGTTCCCATTGTTGCCGGTATTCTAGTGATTGCACTAAATCCAGTTATGAAACGTCTAATGCACGGTGTTAAATAAAAACAAACCTAATTACAATGAAAAAAATCGTATTCCTATTCACCCTATTTTTAATTGGGGCTGTAGCGCAAGCACAAGAAATCAAATGGATGTCATTAAACGATGCTTTAGCTGCACAAAAAAAAGATCCAAAACCTATTTTTATGGATGTCTATACCGATTGGTGTGGTCCGTGTAAAATGTTAGATAGCAACACATTCAGTGATCCTAAATTTGCAGCGCATGTAACGAAAAATTACTATGCTGTAAAGTTCAACGCAGAAGGAAATGAAACGGTTACCTACAATGGTAAGACGTACAGCAATCCAAACTATGACGCGAGTAGAAAAGGAAGAAATGCTACACATGAATTAACTTTATTCTTACGTGTGCCTGGTTACCCAACGATGGTTATCTTAGACAAAAAAGGAAACTTAGATCAATCAATTGTTGGTTATCATACACCTGTTCAGTTATTGAGTAAAATATAATCTCATTAAAATTGATACCCCCAATATCCCTTTTGACGTATATCGTGAAAAGGGATATTTTTTTGCCTACAACTTTGTTTTAATCGCTTCTTATAGCCCGCTCCCATCTGATTCCCGATAACAATTTGCTTTGGTTGGTGATACGCTAAAACACGATCGAAATTAACCTGAACATTATCGTGAAAATAAAGGATTTCTACTTTGTGCTTCAGTTGATAAAAAGGAGTGGTGCGAGAGAGTACTACTAGTTTAGTGGACCTGTCTAGTTGATACACGTCTTTCCCTCTTGTTTGAACCAACCTGGACGGCTGATAGTGCTGTTGATAACGCTTGACTATAATCGAAGTAGTTCCGCCATACTCAAATACAGAAAGCACTTTATTCTTATACTGCAGTAAAAGCATTTCTTTCTCCCTTGTTGAAGCGATAATAAAGGCATTGGATGGTTGATCTATAAACCGAACACCGCTACTGATCAGGGGTAATAACAGGAGACTAACTAAGGCAATTTTAATGCTCTTGAGATTGAAATGATGCAGCACATACCCCATACATACCAATCCTAGCAGAAGCAGCCCTAAGTCCACGCGACTGATATAAATCGATGTAAGTTGAATGTTTAGCTGATCCAATCCATCTAGCAACAAAAAAAGAAAGGAAGTAATTTGCTCCAAGCAAAACGCCAAACTTTCTGCCACAACAGGGATCATCCATCCGAAACACAAAAAGCACATCCCTAGAACGAGGAGTAAAGTTAGAAGTGGAATCACCAGTACATTACTCCATAAAAAAGAGAAGGAAAAGGAATGAAAGTAATACAGCTGCAAAGGAAGCACGCTCAATTGTGCCACCAAAGAAACATAACACAATCCTAAATAGTAGTTTACATATTTATTTTGGGTATACGCTTTTTTAAACAAAGGCATCAACCACACAATACCTAATACCGCAGCATAACTCAATTGAAACCCGACATCAAAAAGCCAATTGGGCTGAAACAGCAAGCTGAAAAAAAGCGTTAATCCGATGATTTCACGAGTTGGTTGTTTGCGTCTCACCTCCTTGGCTACGGATAGTAGAGAAAACATGAAAACCGCTCGAAAAACAGAAGGAGAGAAACCCGAAAGAAAAACGAAAATCCACAACAGAAACACGAGTAATACACAGCGATAACGCGGGTTCAAGAAAGAAGTTAAGACAGATAAAAACAGGTAGATCACACCGATATGCAAACCAGAAATAGCCAAAACATGCATCAATCCTAAACGTTGAAAGACATCGATCTGCTCCTGCTCTATACCTTGGCGATCCCCCAACAAAAGAGCAGAAAGCAAGGCTTTCGCCTGTGGGGACATCTTCGTTTGAGCGATGCGTTGTTGCAGCTCTACACGCCTTGCCATAAACCAAGCATACCCGTATTGACCTTCATCAACAGGGTACATCGTTTGAACAAGTAGCTGCTTCTCAATTCCCTTTCTTTTCATCAAAGCAGCATAGTCAAACTGTCCACTATTTTTAACCCCTTCAAAGGACTTAAAATGAGCTACTGCTTGGTATTTAGTACCGAGCTTCAACACGCTATCTTCTAAAAACACAAGCGCTTTCCCTTGTGTAAACACTTGATCAACAGCTTCGATAGCAACGATATAACGCGTTTTATCACTCCTTGTTTGTTGCCGCTCCACTAGGCGAAAATCCACTTGATACGCTCGTTGATCCACAACAGCCAATGTATAATTACCATGTTGCTGTCTCCAATCCACAAAAAAAGCAGTCAAAAAGCCAAGACAAAAGCACAGGACATAGTAGAGCAACCCAGTAAAATAAAAAGAAAAAGGATGAAATATGCGTTTGCTTTTGATCGAAAGAAAAAGCAAGAGGGCAAAAGCAATGCAAACAGGTACAACCCCTTTTACACTACAGAGGGATTTACTACAAATACCAAGAGCCACCGCAGTGGCATAAAACAAAAAAGAGAATTTTAATGGCCTCATGCGATGAGTACATCAAAATTCTCTCCAAGTTATTTTCCTTGTTTTGATTTAGATACTTTCGTCTGTCAAAACTCTGTTTATTTGAACAAATCTTCTTTTGTAATAATCTTCTTTCGTTGAAGAAACGATTACACCTTTACTAGTAGAAGAGTGAATGAATTTAATCTCATCATCAATTACTTCTGTTACTATACCAACATGGCTAATTCTATTTCCACGTCCCGTACGGAAGAAAATAAGATCGCCTTTTTGCGCTTGATTTTTAGAAACTTTATCACCTACTTGCGCCATTGCGCTTGAATTACGAGGTAAATTGATTGAGGTATCATTAAAGGCATTCATCACTAAACCAGAACAGTCCATTCCACTTCGGGTTGTTCCGCCAAAACGATATCGTACACCTTCAAAGTCAAAGGCTGTATTTAGCACTAAATCCGATACTTCTTCGCTAACTGCTTTTGAAGTACTCATTTCTTCTAATAGTGCATCCAATTGATTTCGAATCTCATCATCCGTCTTTTTGCTTTCGTTTAAAACCACTGTTCCCCTCTTCTTCACTGGATTTTCAACTTTTGTTGTTGCAGCTTGTGTGTAGCTCGAGCACACTAGGCTCAAACCTACAAAAATGGTGGAAAGTACTGTTTTATTTTTCATAGCAAAAGGGGGTTTACATACTCAATTTTCAATTAGAATTTTTAATAATCTCGCTGGCTACTAAATCACTAGCCCCGCGACCGCCTAAATTATGAATTAATTTTTCATAATCCAACAAAATTTCGCTTCTTTTTTCACCTTTCGCAATTTTTTCGAACTCTTGAGCGATTCTTTTCGCATTGCAATCGTGTTGAATTAACTCGACAACAACCTCTTCATCCATAATTAAATTAACCAAAGAGATGTATTTTAAAGTAATAATTCGCTTGGCAATTTCATACGAGATGGTATTGCCTTTATACAGGACGACTTGTGGCACTTTAAACAGTGCTGTTTCTAAGGTAGCTGTTCCTGAAGTCACTAAAGCAGCATAAGCAACATCTAGTAGCGCATACGTATCATTAGTGATAAAAGAAATATTTTGTCCTTTCAAAAACTGCTCATAAAAAGAGGGTTCTTGGCCAGGAGCCCCTGCAATGACAAACTGATATTCGGGGTGATTCTGTATCACAGATAGCATCTCACCTAATAAGCGTTTAATTTCTTGCTTTCTACTACCTGGCAGAAGAGCAATAATTGGGCGCTCATCTAACTGATACTTTTGGCGAAAATCAGGGCGTTCTTTGGCGCGAAATTCTTCAATTTCGTCGATCAAAGGATGACCTACAAAAGTGACTGGGTATTGATGTTTCTTTTCGTAAAAGTCCTTTTCAAAAGGCAGAATCACATACATAAAATCGACATCTCGTTTGATGGCTTTGATTCGACTTTCCTTCCACGCCCAAATTTGGGGGGAGATATAATAATGTGTAGGTATTTTATGTTCTTTAGCCCATTGTGCAATGCGCATATTAAAACCTGGGTAATCGATAAAGATTAACACATCCGGTGCAAAAGCAGCAATATCTTTTTTACAAAAAGAAATATTTTTCAGGATGGTACGCAGGTTTTGAACGACTTCTACAAACCCCATAAAGGCTAAATCTTTATAGTGTTTCACTAACGTCCCTCCTACTTTTTGCATCAAGTCACCACCCCAAAAGCGAATATCGGCTTGCGGATCTTTCGCGTAAATTGATTTCATTAGGTTGGCACCATGTAAATCACCTGATGCTTCACCTGCGATAATGTAATATTTCATCTACAACAACTGTGTGATTAGCGTAATAATAATCACTGCAAAAATGCAGCCTCTCGCATAGTAATCCTTTCTTTTATTGATAAAAAAGGTAAAGATTCCCAAATTCAACAAACTGCCAATGGCTACAATTCTCCCCAACAGGCCTGCTTTGCGGATTAAATCGAAATTGACGAATAAATCAAAGTTGGTAAATAACCTCAAGTAGAGTTCAGCTCCAATTACGGTCAAACTTGATCCGATTAGAAAGCCCAGTAGAATGTCTTTAATTCTAGTTCCCATCTATACTAATTCCCAATTATTAATTCTGTTTATCGCGTGATGTGCCGTTAAGTCAAAATGTACAGGAACAATAGAAACAAACCCATTTCTCAAAGCCCATTCATCCGTATCTTCTCCTTTATCTTGGTTGACAAATTCTCCTTTTAGCCAATAGTATTCTTTTCCATTCGGGCTCATTCGCTTGTCAAAGTCTTCAATCCAAACCGCTTTAGCTTGTCGACAAACCTTGATTCCCTTGATTTCATCGGTCAGCAAACGCGGAAAATTCACATTTAACACCACTTCTTTGGGAATTCCATTTTCTAGCGCTTGGGTTGTGATCTTTTTTACAAAAGTGCGAACCTGTTCAAAATCGGCATTCCAACTAAAATCTAATAAGGAAAAGCCAATCGCAGGAATTCCACTCATTCCCGCTTCCAAAGCAGCGCTCATTGTTCCCGAATAAATCACATTAATAGACGAATTAGATCCGTGATTAATTCCCGAAACGCACAGATCAGGTTTGCGATCTAAGATTTGTCCTAAGGCGATTTTCACACAATCCACAGGTGTACCTGAACAAGCGTATTCTAGTTCTATTTCTGGGTCAATATTTACACGTTCTAGTGTCAGGGTATTATTAATGGTCACTGCGTGTCCCATTCCAGATTGCGCACTATCAGGAGCTACCACAACTACTTCCCCTATTTCTTTCATCACATCAATCAAAGCACGGATTCCTGGCGCCGTGATACCATCGTCATTAGTAACAAGTATTAATGGTTTTTGCATCATCTCAAATTTTTAATTACTTTCGTAAAAGTAACAATTATTATGTAAAACATTTCGTTATTTCAGACTTTATAAACACAAATATGGGAGTCGCTCACGTCCTATCTTGTGATTTAACAAATAATTATCTGCTCGCATCATAATTACTCTACTTTTTTAACTACTTTAGTTCAAAACTATTTAATGAATACTATTTGGGCATTTATGAAAAGAAATTATAAGGTTATCATTCTTCTTCTTGCAGTTTCTGCAGCTTTATGGAGTTTTATACCTAAAAAGGAAACGGAGGATCCAGAAAAAGACCAACTCTTACTAGAGTTAGTCGCATACTTAATGGAGCGTACCCATTATGATCCACCCAAGTTAGATGACAAGTTTTCACAAGAAGTATATACCGAATACATCAAGGCGCTTGATCCAATGAAGCGTTACTTTCTTCAATCGGATATCGATGAGTTTAGCAAATATGAGCTTTTAATTGACGACATGATTCAATTGAAAGAGTTGTCTTTCTTTGATTTAACTTATCAGCGTATCACGGCTCGTATGAATGAAGCGAAAGACATTTATAGCGAGGTCTTAGCTGAGCCTTTTGATTATACTCAGGAGGAGTCTTTTGATGCGGATTACGACAACATTGACTTTGCAAAGACCCCTGCAGAGCTCAAAGATCGCTGGAGAAAACAATTGAAACTAAATGCTTTATCTACCTTAACAGACAACATCAAAATCCAAGAGGGCAAAGATGTCGTGGAGGAAGAGGAAGAAGAAGTAGATGAATACGGCAATACCGTAGAAAAAGCGAAGGCTACTAAAAAGAAAAAAGACGATAAACCCAAAGAGATTAAATCCTTTGAGCAATTAGAAAAAGAAGCGCGTGAAAGCACTAAAAAGTCGCTAGACGAGTATTTTGATGCGTTGAATGATTTAGAGCGCAAAGATTGGTTTTCGGTTTATTTAAATTCTATTGTGGAGCGTTTTGATCCGCATTCTTTCTACTTTGCTCCAGAGAACAAAGAGAAATTTGATGCGAGTATGAGTGGTAGTATTGAAGGAATTGGTGCAGTCTTAAGAAAGAAAACAGAAGGTGTTGAAATCAACGAGTTAGTACCTGGAGGCCCAGCTTGGAGAGGAAAAGAAATCGAAGTTGGAGATATCATTTTAAAAGTAGCACAGAGTAAAGAGGAAGAACCTATTGATGTTGTAGGTGTTCGTTTGGACAATGTGGTGAAATTAATCAAGGGAAAAAAAGGGACAACCGTTTACTTGACCATCAAGAAAATTGAAGGAACAATTAAGACCGTTGCGATCACCCGTGAAGTAATTGAATTTGAAGAAACATTTGCCAAGTCGAGTATCATTGAAGATGGAGCGAATCGCTATGGTATTATCCAATTGCCAAAATTCTACATCAACTTTGAAAACAAAGACAACCGCAATGCGTTTACTGACGTTCAAAAAGAAATTATTGAGCTAAAAAAACAAAATGTAGATGGAATCATCATGGACTTGAGAAACAATGGTGGAGGATCATTACAAACCGTTGTAGATATGCTTGGCTTGTTTTCGAAAGAAGGACCTGTAGTTCAGGTAAAATCATCAAGAGGGAAACAACAAATTTTAGATGATAAAGGCACGCCAATTGTATGGGATGGTCCGTTAGTGGTACTGGTTAATAATTTCTCTGCTTCGGCTTCTGAGATTTTCGCTGCTGCTATTCAAGATTACAAACGCGGATTGATCATTGGTAGTAAGCACACCTATGGTAAAGGAACGGTTCAAAATTTAGTTGACTTAAATGAGTTATTAAAGAAACAACCGTATGGCGACTTAGGAGCGTTGAAGATCACCCTTCAAAAGTTCTATCGAATCAATGGAGGATCTACGCAAAGAGAAGGAGTATTGAGTGATATTGTTTTACCAGATCGCTATTCTTACATTGACATGGGAGAACGTGATATGGACAATGCGATGCCGTGGGATAAAATTGACCGCGCAAATTACACGCCTTATAACAACGACTTTACTTCCGTAATTAACAAGAGTAAATCGAGAATCGCAGGTCACGATCAATTCAAGCTGATTGATGAAAATGCGCAGTGGATTAACCAACGTAAGGATGAAAAAGAATTTACGTTGAACTTAAAGAAATACGAAGCCAAACAAAAAGAGGTGGACGAAAAAGTGAAGAAATTCAAAGCCATTTCGAAATACAACAATCACCTGACATTTTCTTCTTTACCAAGTGAAATTGAGCGCATCAAAACCGATACAATTTTAGAACAAAAAAGAGATAGATGGCATGAATCTTTGGGCAGTGATGTATATGTTGAAGAAGGAGTAAAAATCCTAAACGACATTAAACAACTGACAACAGCACCTCGAAATACAAAAACATTTTCTGATAAAAAACTGTAAGCACAGCTAGTTCAATGGCTAGAAACAAGAATAGTAACACAAATATTGCGCTCCGAAAATTCAAAAAGGATTTTCGGGGCGTTTTGTGTTTTTGGATTATTATCTTCTTCCTTTTGGTCAGTGTATTTGCGTACTTCATTATACCTGATAAATCCCAGCATGCCAATGCAGGAGATTTAGCGATCCGTTCCAAGCATCCTGGTTTTACAACTGCCGTTCTTGTTTTTCCGGATCAGACAAAAACAACGTGGTCGGACTATTGGTTTGGACGTAAAGAATCGCCTGACCAAGTTCCATTGAGTCAATACACCCTCCAGCAGGACACCTTGATCTATACCCCCTATACCGAACTACAAGAAGGAGTACAGGAAAAGAAATTAGCGTTGTCTGGTTTTACAGCTGAGGAGAGAGCGAATCTCATCCAAGAAAAGACCTATTGGCTGGGCACAGATAACCAAGGGAGGGATTATTACAGTCGCCTTGTTTTAGGGTCTCGCATCTCTATTTCTATTGGTTTTATAGCCGTTTCCATCTCTTTGCTCATCGGTATTAGCTTAGGAGCTATTGCCGGTTATTATGGAGGCAAGATCGATGCTTTCATTCTTTGGGTCATTAACATCTTTTGGTCTATTCCAACCCTGCTGTTGGTTATAGCCATTACCTTAGCTTTAGGCAAGGGATTTTGGCAAGTTTTTATAGCGGTGGGTCTTACGATGTGGGTAGAAGTAGCCCGTGTTGTTCGCGGACAGGTCATTAGCACCAAACAACAACAATACATAACAGCAGCTAGAGCCTTGGGGTATTCGGATTACCGCATTATTATGAAACACATTTTACCCAACTGCATGGCACCTGTGATTGTGATTTCGGCTGCTAACTTTGCCTCTGCAATTTTAGTTGAAAGCGGATTGAGCTTTTTGGGAATAGGAACGCAAGTACCGACTCCGAGTTGGGGAGCCATGATCAAAGAAAACTACAACTATATCTTGGTTGGGAAAGCTTATTTAGCCCTACTTCCGGGCTTGGCTATGTTTAGTATTGTTATGTGTTTTACACAGTTAGGCAATGCAATTCGCGATGCCTTTGATGTGCGTAAATAACCCTATTATTTGATTAGAATACTGCGAATATCAGATTTTGTTCCGTTGTAAATATTGAGATCCACTTTTCCGTCAATTCCCTTCACCACACCTTTTTCAGTAAATTGCCAAAAATGCCACTCTGGTTTAATTTCCTCTACGAAGAAGTTATAATTGGCAATCCACACGATATGATCAGGAAACCATTTTTTTAGGTGATTGGTATAGTAGTGTTCCCCTGAATACAGAATAGGTCGTACTCCATAGTGTTTTTCCACCATTTCCATCCATCGCTTTAAACCTAGAACAAGATTTTCCATGGATTGTTGCTTTGGAAGATCTTCAATATCCAATACAGGAGGAAAATCGCCTTCATGGAGTGTAACAGTTGCTATAAAATTCTCCGCTTGTTTGATGGAATTCTCATCCGGGCGATAATAGTGATAAGCTCCTCGAATAAAGTGATTCGCACGAGCGCCTTTCCAATTGATTTCAAAAGCTTTATCCTTGCCATCATCCCCCATGGTAGCGCGAACAAACACAAATTCTAACGGTGCACGTTGCGCAACAGAGTCTACTTGTTGCCAATCAATTACACCTTGGTAATGCGAGACATCAAATCCAATCATGCGATCACTATGACGCTGCAATACTTCAACTGTGCGGAAATCAAAGAAGGATTTTTCATCCGCTTCTTTGCGCTGTGAGCTAAAAAAGTACTTAATTCCCTCTTGAAACGTAATACCAAACCATACGCCAACGCCTATTAAAACCACTACAATACAGATCCACTTAACACGCGTAAACACCGTATTGCCTTTTTTCTTTTTTGGTCGTCGTGGCGTGGGTTTTCTCTTTGTAGGTTGTTTTTTGTTTACCACTGCAATTGGAGAATTTTGCCCCGTTCCGTATTTTGTAGAAGCCATAAGTATTGTAAAAAAACAAAAATACGTATTTTACTGTAACAATATGCACGAGAATTATCGCACAGGTGTCTGATCAACCTTTAACACAGGTACAGGAAGAGAAATACCATTCAATTTAAACTTCTTATCAATAGCAAAGCGAATATCACTGGATATGCGGTCGTTATCAAAAGCATGATCAATAAAATAGTACAGAATAAAGCGAATGGAGGAATCGCCAAATTGATCAATAAACACAATGGGTTTTGGATGCTTCAACACATCCGGATTGTCTTCAACTGCCGACAACAATACAGCTTTTACTACTTCGACATCCGTACCGATATACACGCCAACATCTATTCGAGCACGAATCACAGGATCTTCGTGCGTCCAATTGTAAACAATATCATCAATCAATTTGCGATTGGGAATCACAATATCTTTTAAATTACGCGTCTCAACAATCGTACACCTCAGGTGAATTGCCTTTACACGCGCTACTTGTCCATTGATTTCAATGACATCCCCCATGTTTAAGGTTTTGTCAAAGAGAATGTAAATCCCCGCAATGATATCGCGAAAAATATCTTGTAAGGCAAATCCCAAACCTACAAATAAAGCGGCAGAAGTAGTCAGGAACATACTAATATTAAGTCCTATCACATTGAGAATGAAAAAGAACATAATGACATAGATGAAGTAATTGACGAAATTAAAGACACTGCGCAAACGCAACGCTACATCAGGAGAGGCATTTTTGATAAACGTTTTTTTCAAAAAGTTCAATCCATATTTCGTAATCATCAACGTAAAAACAATAAAAAGGATAGTTCCAATTGTTATACTAATTGATTTACTTGCGTAAAGTTCATATTCTAAAAACTTAGAAAGCAATAATTTTAAATTCAAAATAAGTCTCTTTTATTAAGTGGATCTATACTATTTGGACAGGTTGTCGCAGAAAAGTCACTTTTTATGCACCCTTCAACTGATAAAATTAAGACTTTAACACAACTATTAAAAGATAAAAAAACAAATAATTACCTCAACTTTCTTTAGTTCTAAAACGATCATTTCTTTGCCTTAATAAAATCTCATTTAGTGATGTCGCTACGAGTTTCAGTGAAGAAGCAGCACTTTTTTCGGATGATACCGGTTGGCTATCGCATGATAATTATCACCTAAGTTTCCGAATAAATCACCTACTTTTCCTCTTTTACAACTAAACCTATATCCAAATGAATGTAAAACCTATGCATTCCTTTCACATACCTGTGATGGGACTCGCCTATACCATAGACAGCCCAATTCGCGTGGCACAATATGGTTTGGCCTCGACGTTATCTGTAATGGATGACGAATTGATAGAGCGCATGAATAAATTTTATTGCGAAAAGTTTGAATTGCCCTATCAAGAAATCACTAAAAAAATAGAAGATTTTAGAGCCAAGCGCATAACCGCATACCTCAATACGCTAGACACTATTGTCAAGCGAAAATTCGACACCCTTAAAAGAGATTTACTACAAAGTAAAAAAAACGTAGAGGATTACATGGATATGCTCCCAACGGTATCCGAGATCCGCAGACAACTACAGACGTATATAGACGATAAAATTTCGGTAGACAACTTAAAACACATCCTCGATACCTATTTAACTCCTGGAGATATTGATGTCAATATCATGACTAAAGTAGACCGAGAGCAATTCGATAAAAAAAATCCTTTACCTGCTATCTACAACGATGCACATGCTGCTTTACGCGGTTTTAGCAACAGTACGTTACGTTCGTCTGTCGTTTTATCCGCTGGTATGAACCCCAAACTCTTTAGCTATTTTGAAGCGTTTGACGCTTTTTATCCTACTTCGACACAGACGTTAGAAAAGAAAATCATTTTAAAAGTAAGTGACTATCGCTCGGCTTTAATTCAGGGGAGTTTCCTTGCTAAAAAGGGATTATGGGTTTCTGAATACCGCATAGAATCAGGTTTAAACTGTGGAGGACATGCCTTTGCTACGGATGGATTCTTACTCGGTGTAATCTTAAACGAATTTAAAACCAAACGAGAAGAGCTAATCACCACAACCCATGAACTGATGTGTAAAGCACTTGAACAAAAAGGAAAATTTGTACCTACAACCCCTTTAAGTCTGAAAATCACAGCACAAGGAGGAGTGGGCACAGCTGCTGAACATCAATTTTTACTCGATCACTACCAAGTAGATTCTGTGGGATGGGGATCCCCTTTTTTACTTGTTCCCGAAGCTACTTCTGTTGATCCTGCTACCCGTCAGCTTTTAGCCAATGCAGGAGAAGAAGATTTGTATTTGAGTCACATTTCTCCTTTGGGTATTCCCTTTAACAACATTAAAGGAACAACAAACGAGACACACAAAGCAGCACGCATTGCCAAGAACAAAGCAGGAAGCTCTTGTCCAAGAAAATATTTGGCACTGAACAAATTACACGACAGCGAAGGAATTTGCACCGCTTCACGTAAATACCAGACGATAGAATTAGAAGCGTTACACCAACAAAAAGATCAACTCTCGGATTCAGAATACCAACAAAGGTTTGAGACTATTACCGAAAAAGCTTGTCTGTGTATTGGTTTAGCCAATGCCTCATTCTTAGAGAACGACATGCAAATCAAAGGAGAAGCTCAAGGAGTCGTTATTTGTCCTGGTCCGAATATTGCCTACTTCAACAAAGAAGTATCTCTCAAACACATGATGCATCACATTTATGGTCGTGCTAATGTAATCGACACCCTACATCGTCCTCATTTCTTTATCAAAGAATTGCGTATGTATTTGGATCACTTCAAGGAAGAAAAACGACAGATCAAAGGAGAAGCAACTCCATTACAACGGAAGAAATTGGATAAAACCAAAGAAAACCTTACCGACGGAATTGCGTACTATCACCACTTATTTGAACAAGATAACACCTATTTTACGAAAGAGAAATCGGCTATTCTCCAAGAATTAACCGATATCCAACTAGCGTTATTACACGCATAGCCCCCAAAAAATTCGTTTTTTGATTACAACCAGGTTCTCCAAAAAGGAGGACCTGATTTATTTATAGCCCCATCATTTATACACTATTCAAACAGCAACTAGCGATTACTTACTTATATCAAACACAATCAACTACTTACGATTTATTTTAAGTAGTTTTAAAATAAAAATGTCTAGTACCCCCACCTTAATCACCTTTTCGATTTACCTCGTTCTAATCTTAGGTATTGGTTTAATCGCTTATATAAAAACAAAAAACTTCGCTGATTACATTCTCGGTGGTCGTCGTTTAGGCGCCTTGGTAACAGCATTATCGGCAGGAGCCTCGGATATGTCGGGTTGGTTACTTATGGGATTACCGGGTAGCATTTTCGCCTTTGGTTTAGCACAAAGTTGGATTGCTATAGGTTTATTAATCGGTGCTTATCTCAATTGGAAACTGGTTGCTGGTCGCTTGCGTATCCATACCGAATTGTATCACAATGCCTTGACGCTCCCCGACTTTTTTCTTCATCGTTTTGGCACAGCAGGAAAAGCGGTGAAGACGATTGCAGCACTCGCTATTCTCCTTTTTTTTACGCTGTATTGTGCATCAGGCATGGTAGCTGGTGCACAATTATTTACTGTTATTTTTGAGCTTTCCTATACACAAGCCTTGTGGATTAGTGCACTTGCGACGATAACCTATACTTTTATTGGCGGATTCTTAGCGGTGAGCTGGAGTGATACGATACAAGCAACATTAATGCTGTTTGCCTTACTTGTTACTCCCATTATGTTGTTGCTTCATCTAGGCGGTTGGTCTGTTGCTTTAGAACAAATTGACTTGGCTAGTACCCTCCAACAGATCGATTATTCAAATTTGGCGCACAACATCAGCTTTATAACCGTTATCAGTGCTGCGGCATGGGGGTTGGGTTATTTTGGACAACCGCATATTTTAGCGCGTTTTATGGCTGCTGAAGGAGTCAAAACGATGAAAAAAGCAAGGCGCATTGGCATGACGTGGATGGTACTTTGTTTGGCGGGAGCCGTGTTCATTGGTTACTTGGGCATTGCCTATTTTCAAGCCAATCCCCAACAAGCTCATGGAGTCAATCAAAATAGAGAACTCATTTTTATTGAACTCATTCGCTTTCTATTCAATCCGTGGGTTATTGGTCTTCTACTTTCTGCCATCTTAGCAGCCGTAATGAGTACATTAAGCGCGCAACTGCTCCTGGCTTCTAGCACACTTACGCAAGATTTCTATCACTCCTATTTTCGCCGTGCAGCGCGTCAACGAGAATTAGTATGGATGAGTCGTTTAGCAGTGTTGTTGATTTCCCTTATTGCCATCGGCATTGCTTCTGATGAAACCAATAGTATTCTCGCCTTAGTATCTCGTGCATGGGCAGGTTTTGGTGCTGCCTTTGGTCCGTTGATTCTCTTGGTTTTGTTTTGGAAAAAAACCACCGCTCAAGGTGCGTTAGCCGGAATCCTTGTCGGAGGATTAACGGTGATTTTTTGGCCGATGTTTCAAGAATACCTCTTAGGCGGCATGATTTTCGGTTATCGAGAACCGCTGTATGAAATTATTCCTGGTTTTATGCTCAGTGGGGCAAGTATCGTTATCCTCTCCTATTTTAGCAAACCCGTTACCAAAGCTATACAAGTATCCTTTGATACCGCTCAAGCCCTGTATCGCAAAGAAAAATAAAGCTAATCCCACAAAATCTGTTCTGAATAACCCTTGCATTGGTTATACACACCACAAACAGCGAAACGGATTTTAAAAAGCAACTGATAGAGCAAGGTATCAATACGGTTGTCCCCAAGAACATAAGCGAACGCCTTTATGCTACGCCTTTCATTGAGCACGAAAGGCGAGGACTGTGAAGAGAAACAATTTGCTAGCCGTATGAAGAGAAAGAGAAGAATGGCAAAAGTTTGTCATTTTGCCTAAACTGAATGGGTTAAATTAACTGATTTTCAGTGGCTACTTTAACTAATTCCATCATGTTTTTGGCTTTGAATTTTTGCAATAAATTTCTGCGATGTGTTTCTACAGTGATTATTGAAATAAATAAATCATCAGCAATTTCAGCTGAAGTTTTTCCTTCGGAAATTGCTTTAAGAATTTGTTGTTCTCGCTTTGTTACGCGCGGAAGTTCAACATTATTTGCCGACGGACGCAACATGATTTCCTGTACTTCTTTACTTAATGCCAAATCTCCTTTTATTGCCTTATCGATACAATGAATGATTTCATTTACATCTGCATTTTTTAAGATATAGCCATTTCCACCGTTTTCTAAAAAACGAAATATAATGCTTCGTTCAGCTTGATTGCTAATTCCGATGACAATGGTTTTGGGCGATTTTTGTTTAATTAACTGACAAAAATTTAAACCGCTTCCGTCGCTCAACACAATATCTAGTAAAACTATATCGGTTTTATTTTCCTGAATAAAATCTAATGCAGAGGTTCCTTTTGTAAAAGCTACTATTTTAAATTTTTTTTCCTGATCTAATAATGATTTTAGACCTTCCAGAACCATTGGATGATCATCAACTAGTACTAAGTTTAAACTTTCATCATTATACATAACATTCTACATTTATCGTGGTTCCTTTTCCTTTTTCAGACAAAATCTCTACCGTTCCATTCATTAGTGCAGTTCGATTTTCAATGTTTTTTATTCCTAAACCATAATCAACCTTAGCTGTATCAAAACCAATTCCGTCATCTTCGATCGTTAAATTTATTGTATTTTGATGCTGACTAATTTGAACAATAACATTCCCTGCTTGAGCATATTTGATTACGTTACTGATACTTTCTTGAACTATGCGATATAGAGATAATTGCATTTTAAAAGGAATGTTTTCTGATAAATCGAAAGCTTCAAACTGAATGTAAAATTGTTTTTGCGACATAGATTCGCAAAGTTCTTTTAGTGCAATTTCCAGTCCGAGATTTTTTAGTGTTTCGGGCATTAAATTTCTCGAAATACGACGCATTTCTACAATTGATTTATCTATTTTTTCTAACAATTCGCTCGAGTTTGGAGTATTTTCTTGAGAGATCGACATTCGGATATTGGCAAGCATTCCGCCCATACTATCATGTAAATCTTGGGCAATACGCTGACGTTCTTGCTCTTCACTTTCCAATACTGCATTTTTTACTGCCAATTTGGCTTCGGTGTTTTTTTCTTTAATTTTCTGTTGATGAATAATTTCATTTTGACGTAATCGACGTTTGTTATTTCGATAATAATTAAAAGTAATGAGTGTAGTTAGCAATAAAATAACAACGCCAGCAAGTGATAAAGCCGTAATTAGTTTACTGTTTTTTAAGTTAAACTGGGCTTTTTCTTCGCTACTTTTAGCAAGCAGTAATGCTTTTTCTTTCTGTGCTACATCGTATTTTAGTTCTAAATCATTAATTTGTTCCTTAAAATCCTGATCATGAATTTCTATATTAAGATCGCTGTATTTTTTTAAATAGTCATACGCACTTTCTGTTTTTCCCAACCCCAGGTAAGCATCTGAAATATGTTTGTAAACTGATGCTTTGTTTGTATCAACTTCATCCGTAAATGGGTCTTTTTCTAAGAATAAACCCAATTGTAAAGCTTCGTTAAAACGCTTCAATTCTAATAATAAGGCAACCTTATTTATATTAATTTCATAAATATGATAGGTTTTATTTGGACCAGCTGTAAACGTTAAGGCTTTGTTGTAGGAATTTAATGCAGAATTAAATTGATTATTTTTTTGGAAGTATAAGCCTTCTATTAAATAAAAAATACTTTTTTGATCAGAATCAGGATTGTTTTTAAGAATTTCTCTTGCTTTATCAATATAATTTTTTGCCTCATCTGTTTGGTTCATTATAACATAAGATTCGGCTATGCGATTGTACATACTTATTAACCTGTGATTTTGATTTTCTTGAGATAGCAGCAGTTTTTCTGCATTTAAAAGATAAGCAATTGCTTTTTCGTATTGTTCTAAATTCATAAAACCTATTCCCAAACTAATGTTAAGCGTAGCAAGTCTACTGTCATCTTTAGCTTTTTCGGCAAACGGAATCGCTTTATTCAGCGTTATATCTACAAATTTTTCATCTTCATCTTCAATTTGATGAATAACCGCAATATTGTTCCAAATATCAGATTGAATTTTATAACTATCTACGTTTCCCGAAATTTCATTCAAGAAAGAATCTGCTGTTAAATAGTGTTTTTCACTTTCTTCCAGGTTTCCTTTTGAGTAATAATAATATCCTTTTTTCGCATAATACAAACCTTTCAAATACAGACTATTATGAGCCATTTCGTGCCCTTTTTCTAAATATTCAAACGTTTTTAACGAGTCTTTAGGTGTCCAATACGTTACCAAATTAAAGTAAATCGTTGCCCGCAAACTATCGTTAGAAGCTGTCTCTAACGATTTGTATAAATCCTTAGCATATTGTTCCATGTTTAAAGGAAGTTGTGCTTGATTTTTTTGGGAAATTAATCCGAATAAAATAAGAAAAAGCAAGGATAATCTGTACATCTTGATCGAAAGTTTAATGCAAATATCTTTATAAAAAGTCATAAAATTTTATTGGAATAAAAAATCATGGTAAACCATTAGAAACAAAATCATGGTTTTCAATGATTGTCTTGATTTTAAAATCTATAGAGATTTGTCATTCAAACTTAAAGATATAATATGAAAAAAGTAAACACAAAAATTGCGATTTTAGGCATATTAGCCACATTGACATTTGGAACAGTCGCTACAAGCTGTAGTAAAAATGATGATGATAATGGATACGAACAACCAACACAAGGCTCTATTGATGCTGCAGTGGGAACGTACAAAGGAAAGTTAAGCACCTTTGACACAAATGGAGTATATGAATGGTATGATGCAATTGTTAGCGTTACAAAAGAAGGAAGTAATAAATTAAAAATTACCGCAAAATCAGGTGAAGAATATTCGTATGTAACTTCTAAAACCTTTGCCGTCGAAACTTGTGCTTGTTTTGGCGAAAACACACAAGATATTGTTTCCTTAACAGGTAGTTTAGAAGGTATTTTTCATTTTTATGGCTCTAATAAAAACATTAGTGTTTTTACAGAAGAGCAATCCGAAACAGATATTCATTTTCGTTTTGAAGGTGTAAAACAATAGATTAAATGTCTTCTTAGCAAGTAAAACGTTTATCTTTAGCCTACCAAAAAAATAAAAACATGAAAAAATTTCATCCTTTTTTTACCCTTGGAACAGGAGGTGTAATTGTAACCGCTTGCCTACATATGTTTTTAGCATTAAGTCTATCACTAACCTCCAGTCACGCTGTTTTTTTTACGCTTTATCCTGTATTCTTGACTTTTTTGACAGTAGGAGTTGTTCTCACGGTTAAAAAGCAAAAGACTATTGTATAATAAAAACTGAGTGTATAAAAATGAAAAAAACAGCTCTTATTTTTGGATTATCCGCTTTGATTGTGTCTTGTAATCAAGCTAATAAACAACAAGAAAATAATGAATCCATTGCGATAGAAACTTCCACGGAAGCAAATGAAGTTAAAACAGAAGATGCAAATTCTTCGGCTGAATTCAATATTGAGAACATTCCATTTTCTACTGTTGATATAGGCGATTTTCCCTTCATCAATCTTCCAGAAGGATTAGAAGCCGATAAAAGTGCTATTCAAAAAAAATTTGATGTATGTTTCTTTCCCATCAATGGAACAATGACCCCTTTCGAAGGTAAACTGTATAAGGCAAATGTTTCTGCGGTTCGTGGCGAAGAATATTCACAACGTTATTTTGAAAAAAGTATGGAAGATTATTTGCTTTCTGTTAAAGCGGTTACCATTTTTGATGGTGAAATCACCAAAGAAGAATACGAACGTTATCACAAACAAGACCCTAATAAGGGCGATTCTGGGGATATAGGATATTGGAATCAACGCATACAAGTTTTTATAATTCGCACAAAAGACAAAGGGAATATTTATATCCAATTTACTTCTAATAATGCAGGAGGAAAACTAAATATTATGCAAGAAGAAGCTTTTCAACAAACCATTACTAAGGTAACTGCTGCTGATATTGTAAAAGACTTGACCGAAAAAGGAAAGTCGATTTTGTACATTAATTTCGATGTAGACAAATCCAATATTACGACCGACGGAAAAGAAGTGGTTACTCAAATTGCCGAAGCGCTTCAAAAAGATAATGCGCTACATATTTCGATTGAAGGACACACGGATAATAGCGGAAATGCGGAGCACAACAAGAAATTATCCAATGCTCGGGCAAATTCGGTACTGAACGCTCTCGTTACGGACGGAATTGATAAAACTAGATTAACAGCAAAAGGTTTCGGTGCTGAAAAACCGTTAGAAACAAACGATTCCGAAGAAAATAAAGCTAAAAACCGCAGGGTAGAATTAGTAAAAGTTAATTAATAGCAAAAAGCTGTTGCTTCAAACCAAGAAACAGCTTTTTTTAACGTATAGTAATGAAAAAAGTAATTATAAGTAGTTTAGTATCCGTATTTTTTCTGTTTAGTTGTGGCTCGTCAGACGAAACCATACCAACAGACGACAACCATACCGTTATCAATAAACCTTTTGTCGAAGGTATTGTTGAAATGGGAATTTTTAGCAAAGAGGTGGATTTAGGAAAAATCATTGGTAAAATAGATTTTTCCAGAGAAGATGTTACACAGCAATATCAAGATTTACTAACAAATGATGCCGAAGCCAAAGCCATTTTTGAGGTGATTAAAAACACGAGCAATCAAAATCCACTAGTTGCCTTGGCTATGTCAATGAATATTTCCGACTGCACCTATTTCATTAAAAACGAAGAAGTCTTAGGAAAAGCTAGTGGTTTTGGTTGGAATATGTACAATTACCACAATACAGTCGAAGACAAAGGTAGCGTGTATTTAGAAACACTTACCCAAATTGATGAAATTGCAGCCGAAGATCGAAAAATATATTCCGAGTTCAAACCCTCAGAACATACAGGTGTAAATGCCACAAATACTATTGATTTTAGTGCGTTTACTCGTCAGGTTCAACCTAAAAAACAAAATGTTTTAGGTTATGAATGTGATGTAGTTGTTTATACACCAAAGACAGTAGATGAAAATATGCCAATGCAGTTGCAAAAAATAACGGTGTACACCTCATCGTTATTTAGTAATACCATCAATTTCACACATCCATTCTATTTAGAAGAAAATGCGGGAATTTTGCGTTTGGATATTTATTACCTAAATAATGAAGAAGCAACGTTAGTAATGAAGCCAAAAGCAATCAAAGAACAAGTCATACCTCAACAAGATCTAACAAGTAAGACAGCTACGCCCATCTATGCTGCTGATGAAATGACTTGGGGTTTTAAAGCCTTAGCTATAATGATGAGCGGCTGGGGAGCTATTGAAAATTAATAAAACCTGAGCAACTAGTATTATTTTTCACGTTGTGGCTTCATCTAGGTGGTCGGTCTGTTGCTTTAGCAACAAATTGACCTGGCTAGTACGCTCCAACAGATCGATTATTCAAATTTTCGGTTATCGAGAACCGCTGTATGAAATTATTCCTGGTTTTATGCTCAGTGGGGCAAGTATCGTTATCCTCTCCTATTTTAGCAAACCCGTAACCAAGGCCATACAAGTATCCTTTGATACCGCTCAAGCCCTGTATCGCAAAGAAAAATAAAGCTAATCTCTAGCAACGGCAATTCTCACTTTTTTATTTTTCAATTTTGTGTCTTTGAGTTTTTGCAACAGGTTTTTTATTTTTGTTGTTTTGACTGCTACAAAAGCCTGTGTATCTTTTACTTCAATCAACCCTAGGTCTTCTTTTTGCAACCCGCCTATTTTAATTAAATAGCCCACAATATCAACTTTGTTGACTTTGTCTTTCTTTCCTGCACTGATATACAAGGTTTGAAAATCAGTACGATTGTCAATCGCATAATTTCCTTGCAGTTGTTCGATAGGCAAATTAGGATCTATAAAGCTATATTCTTCCTCTTTAGTTACCATAAGGTATACCTTTCCTTTAGCCTTCATACGAGCCGTACGACCATTGCGATGAATAAAAGCATCTTCTTTTTCGGGAATCTGATAGTGAATCACATGGCCAATTTCAGGAATATCCAATCCACGTGCGGCTAAATCTGTTGAAATTAAAATGTGACAACTCCTATTTCTAAACTTCATTAAAGCGCGTTCGCGATCTTCTTGTAACAATCCGCCGTGAAAAGCGCCATTTGCCACACCTTTATTGGTCAGTGTTTCACTAATTCGCGCAACCGCATCGCGGTGATTACAAAAAATTAAAATGGTGTCCTTCCCTATTTTTCCAATCAACTGAATCACCGCTTCAAGTTTTTCTTCTGCAGGACAAACCACTTTGCTAAAGGTCAACTGGGGTTTGATTTCCGCTGCTTGCAAAAATTTGAGGTTTTTGGGATTTTCAATTCCCGTAAATGCGGGTATTTTCTTTAAAGGAGTTGCCGAAGTAAGCATGCGAAATTGAAGCTGTTCAAACGAGTGAATGATATACTCCATATCTTCTTGAAACCCCATTTCCAATGCTTTGTCAAACTCATCCACAACATAGCTGTGTACTGCCCCCGTATCAAACGAATTTTCTTCGATATGGAAAGCCACCCTTCCTGGCGTTCCAACCAATACGGCAGGTGGAGAAGCTAGGTTATTCAATTCCGTACGGGTAGAATGACCACCGTAACACGCATTGATCTTAAACGCAGTTCCCATTTTTTTAAACACCGTTTCAATCTGGATCGCTAATTCTCTAGTAGGAACGAGAATAACCGCTTGTACGCCCTTGATTTTCGGACTTAAACGTTCTACTATAGGCAATAAGAAAGCCAGTGTCTTACCCGAACCCGTAGGAGATAATAAAACGATACTATCGTGTACTTTCGCGTTTTGAAGGGTTTGAAGTTGCATATCGTTCAACGATACAATCTCCAATTTCTTAAGGATATCAGCTTGATTCATGGTGCAAAGGTAGGATATTTGGTTGATGTATTTTTTGCGTTTTCGCCTTTTTGTGTTGTGAGATGACCAATCTTATTCACTTAAAAAGCGGCCTATACCCTGACAGGAATCAATTTGTTATTAGCTAAAAAAACTCATTTTACATACAAGATCCACACAAAAACCAACAATTACATACTAATATCAAACAATAGTTGGACATTAGCCTATTTTATATAGAATTTTGGACGCTGAATTGGGCTTTAGCCCTAATAAATATTAAATTCTATGAAAATAAAAAAAATGTCAATTTTATTAGCTGTTCTAGCTTTAACACTTTACAGCTGTAGTAAGGAGGATCCTATCGCCTCCTCTCCTCCGGTAGAGACAAGGGATATTCGAGCTACCAACAGTTATGTACTCGATGAAGTCATCCTACAAGACTATGTGCGTATAGACAAAGAGCACAAACAGTACTACATGGACTATACAGGGGATACTGCGAGTTTAGCTCAAGTAAAACCTGAAAATAAAAAACGCTTTGAAAATCGTTTGAATAACATAAACCTCAGTATCAGAGAGGCAATCAGACAAAATGATCAAAGTGTTTATTTAGAAACTAGAAACGATCGCTACTTTAGTGATCAAGATAACAGTATTACAACAACACAAAATCCGAATACCCAACCGGTCAACACTGTATACTTGAATCAAAACCAAACGAGTGTTTCTGATTTTTTTTACAACAATAATCAAAAATTACACAGCATTATCCGAGTATCAACAACAAGTTATGACGAACCTATTCAAATGACGATTTTACTGAAGGATTCCTTTGCTGGAAAAGGTACAAAGCGAAAAGTTTTTGTTACATCTACTCTACGAGTGATCAATGCTTTGATCAATTGGACGTATAAATATCCAAATAAAGACAAATCTATTTGGCCTTTAGATGTTACAAAAAACAAAAGTACTTCTGGCTATATTTCGTTCTATCCAGGCCATATTGGATCACTATTTGAGATTCAATAACCCAATTAATTCTTTGATATATTTGGTAGTGATTAGCCAAAAAACGAAACCTCGCTTTAAAAGCGAGGTTTTATTTCTTTTTATCCTCCAAGAAACTCTACTTTTGACTGTGTAATGACAAACCTAGTCGTTACAATTTCAATTCCTTAAAAAAGAAAAGAAGTATAGACTAATAGCTCTTACGTGCTAGTTCACTCGTAAATGAGTCATCACTTGGATAAATACAATTCTTTCAGGAATACAACAACTTCTGATTTGGTCCAATTGCTTTTTGTAACAGAAAAATTGCGAACAACTCCATTCTTTTCTCCAAAGAGAAAATAAGTTTTAATTTCTTCTTCTTTCAAATCCACTTGCCAAATCATATAATTTTCATCCACATCTTCCTCTAATATGGTTACTTCCGCATTAAACGTTTTTTTCATATAACTGGAGTCCCATTCATAAAAGGCTTTGGTGAAATCGTATCCCTTTAACGTTCCTTCTTTATTAAACTCATAGGACGTAAATGGCGCGAACGTAAGAGCAATAGTGGCACTGTTATCCCTATTAGTAAAAAACTGTTGTTTACTGCTTGAATTATAACTCGTTTGTTCCCATTGACCCGGTATCTTAACGGTTCCCAAAGGCGAAAGGGTATAAGTTGTTACTTCTTCTTTTTGATCGTATGTACTCGTTTTAATATAAGAAACTCGACTCGAAGAACAACTTGTTACAAGGCAACAAAGCGAAAATAGCAGCATCACATGCGTTAACAAAGATTTTATCATAACAATTCTATTTTTTTTTGGTCCCACAAGGATAGAGAAAAAAATTAATTCTTTGTGTAATTCTATAGTAAAAAAATGTTCTTCATTTCCCTAATGCACATCAACTACAATCCTTTTTTTTTTTACGCTATACAACTTGGTAAAAGGAGGCAGCACAACGCAATACTCTTTCAAGACAACGTGCCTTGTTTTTGCATCTTAATTAAACTAAATACATAAAAACAACTAAATACATACAAATATCAAACATCAAACACCATAACTATGCATTTTTACCTACTTTCACCTAATCATACAACAATAGAACTACCCAAGTAGTTATCCGAATTTACTAGTAATAATATAGTACATCCAAGCCATGAAAAAAGAAAAAAAATTCAGTATTCTACTGATCCTACTTGCATTGCATTTATCCTCTTGCAAACAAGAAAGCGTTGCGAAAGATACAAAAGTAGCGAATCAAGAGAACGTAGTAGCAGATGGCGTTATTCCAACGCAAGAGATTCAAACAAAGCTTACACCGGACATTATCCTTCAGACATTAAAAAAGCGCAACCAAGACTACACAGCGGATAAACTCACCATACTCAACAAACCGGAGAGAATAAAAAAAACGGCATCAGCACAATATCCACTTGCAGTCGTTTTATCCTGTATAGATTCACGCGTTCCAGTGGAAGATGTCTTTCATTCGGGTATTGGCGATTTATTTGTCGCACGTGTAGCAGGTGCTATTTGCAACGAAGATATTTTAGGAAGTTTAGAATACGCCTGTAAAGTTTCGGGAGCACAAGTAATTGTAGTCTTGGGACACGAACATTGCGGCGCAATTAAATCGGCGATTCAAAAAGTTGAATTAGGAAATATAACCTCTTTGCTTGACAAAATAGCTCCAGCTATTGCACAAGTAGAAAGCTTTGATGGAAGAAAGAGCTATGACAACCCCACCTATCTGAAAGCAGTAAACCAGGCAAATATTGAGCAAACCTTAGCTAACATTCGAAAAAACAGTTCAATTTTACAAGAGATGGAACGCAAAGGAGAGATCAAAATTGTAGGCGCCGAATACCAAATGGAAACAGGTAAAGTAAACTTTTTGGATTAAGGTGATTTGGTAAAGAAACATTAGACTTCCAGCCATAAAAAAAGCCTCTTCAAATGAAGAGGCTTTAGTGCGGGTGAAAGGACTCGAACCTTCACACCTTGCGGCACCAGATCCTAAGTCTGGCGTGTCTACCAATTTCACCACACCCGCAAGTGGCTTAGAACTGTCGTACTGTTGTGTACTGTTGTTCTTTTAAGACGTTGCAAATATACGACCTGTTTTTTAATGCGCAAGAAAAAAATAATTTTTTTTTATTCTTATGTTTGTAAGGAATAATATAACTGTATCGATACATACTATGAAAGATTCAAAACAATTTGTTCAAGAAAACAAGCAACGTCTTCTAGATGAGCTAATTGAACTACTAAAAAAACCCTCTGTTAGTGCAGATAGTGCCTACTCACAAGACGTAATAAACACGGCAGAAGCGGTAAAAGAAAATTTAATAAAAGCAGGTTGCGACAATGTAGAATTGTGCGAAACTCCAGGATATCCTATCGTATATGGAGAAAAAATCATCGATCCTGCCCTTCCAACGGTATTGGTTTACGGTCATTACGACGTACAACCGGCAGATCCAATTGAACTTTGGACGTCTCCGCCGTTTGAACCTGTAATTAAAACGACGCCAATTCACCCAGAAGGAGCGATCTTCGCTCGTGGGGCATGTGATGACAAAGGACAAATGTTCATGCACGTGAAAGCGGTTGAATATATGATTGCAACAAATACTTTACCTTGTAACGTGAAATTCATGATCGAAGGGGAAGAAGAAGTTGGATCTGTAAGTTTAGGTTGGTTTGTAAAAAGAAACCACGACAAATTGAAAAACGACGTAATTCTTATTTCTGATACGGGCATGATTTCTAATCAACAACCGTCAATCACAACAGGATTAAGAGGATTAAGTTATGTGGAAGTGGAAGTAACAGGACCAAATAGAGATTTACACTCTGGTCTATACGGTGGAGCGGTTGCAAACCCGATCAATGTATTAACGAAAATGATTGCTTCTCTACACGATGAAAACAACCATATTACAATTCCAGGGTTCTATGACAAAGTAGAGGAATTGTCACGTGAAGAGCGCGATGAAATGGCTAAACGACCATTCTCGTTAGACGATTATAAAAAGGCATTAGACATTGATGAAGTATATGGTGAGGCTGGTTATACAACGAACGAGCGCAACTCAATCCGTCCAACCTTAGACGTAAACGGAATTTGGGGTGGTTATACAGGCGAAGGTGCTAAAACCGTTATCGCAAGTAAAGCTTTCGCTAAAATCTCAATGCGTTTAGTTCCGAACCAAGATTGGGAAGAAATTACAGATCTATTCAAAAAACACTTCGAGAGCATTGCTCCAGCGGGTGTAAAAGTAGAAGTAAAACCACATCATGGAGGCCAAGGCTATGTAACGCCAATCGATTCAATCGGATACCAAGCAGCAGCCAAAGCGTATGAAGACACCTTTGGTGTAACGCCAATTCCGGTTCGCTCGGGAGGAAGTATTCCAATTGTTGCTTTATTTGAAGAAGAATTGGGTTCTAAATCTATTATGATGGGATTCGGATTAGATTCTGACGCGATCCACTCTCCGAATGAGCACTTTGGGGTATTTAACTACTTGAAAGGTATTGAGACGATTCCACTGTTCTACAAATACTACATGGAATTAGCAAAATAATTTAGAACTCCTCTTGACTTTTTTGATTGAAGTAAAAATCAGCTATTTTGAATCTGATTAAAGACATTTTTAAGTTGCATAGCAGGGCTACGGAATGAAAAAATGGCAAAAAGCAGGCTCAAAAGAGCAATTTTTCAATCAATTAGAGAAAGTCAAGAGGAGTACTTATACAAAAAAGCGAGGACTTTTCAGTTACTCGCTTTTTTTATGCTTGTTTTTTTCCTCAATCCAAAGTCCCATGTACTTGGTACTTTGAGCGGTATGATGCTTAAATACTTCAAGCAAAAAATGTGCCTTTCGATGTGCCTCTATCTCTTGATCTAATTGCAACATTCTCGCTTTAAAAAGTTTGGTATACACTAACTTGTTATATCTTTTTTGTATCAAGGCAATTCCCTTTTGTTGTTTTTCCAGCCATAGCTCTTGTTGTTGATAGAGCGCTACGGCTTTTTCGACCAATAATTCGATCTCATCAGCTTTATACCCATTCCACTCCTCTTCGCTTGCCATGGCTTCCATTCCGATCGTGGTTGTTACGTTAGGAGTTCCCACACGCATACCATCGATAAACTTGCCTTTAATTCCCGCACCGAAAGTAATGGGAGCTAGCATCACCCTCGCCTTTCCGACAACAGAGCGCGCATCTTCTGCTCGACCGTGTATAAAGAAATGCTCTTTGGGATTGTGTAGCTGCAACACTTTTGTAGATGGATAAGCCCCATAAATATGCATATTCACTTGAGGTAATGCTCTTCTCAACAGCGGCCAAACTTCCGTCTTCAGTCGCAAAACGGTCTGCCAATTGGGTTCGTGAATAAAATTGCCAATAAAAACAAATCCTTCTCTCTCTTCAAAAGATAGCCAATGGGCTTGTTCTTCAACTGTTATTGCCTCTTCTAAGAAAGGAAGCACCAACAATACGTCTTCCGCTATTCGAAAACGCTGGGTTAAAAGTTCGAATTCAACTTGTGAAATGAGCACGGTCAAATCGCAGCGCATTATACTCGCTAGCTCTCTTTTTGTACGATCGCTATACAAATAATCTTCAAGTACGCCTACCCCCTTTTTTAGGTGCTCTTGGCGAGCATAGCGCAAAAAGTGTAAATCTTCCGTATCGAGAATCGTTTTGGTTTGCGGGCATTGTTCGGTAATCCGCCAACCAAATTGCTCTTCGATCATAAATCGATCGTATAGCACCCAATCCGGCTGCAAATCGGCTAAAATGCGATCTGTGCGCTCATCATTGAGGTATAAGTCCACTTCTTTTATGCCCCAAGGAGACAGGTCATCACTATACGGTGATTTTTGAGCAGTAGAACCAAAATACAGCTCCATCTCCCATTGATGAAAAACATCCAAGAGCTGCAACATTCGCTTTCCAGCTGCAGATGAACGCGATTCTGGCCATACTTGACCGATAACCAATAGCTTCTTTCCTTTTAATGCATTTTCCATGCAACAAAAATACAGTTTCTCTAGCAGTATCCCTCTCCCATTTTTAATGTCTATTATATTTAGTATTTTTGTAGCAAACGAAAAGGAATTATGTTAGGACTTAAACTTTTAACCGATCCAAGATGGGCTAATATTGCGGAATCAAATCTTGAAGAAATCTTGACTGATCACTGTTGGTGTGAACAAAAAGCAGCAACCAATGCCATTACATTAATTACAAACAATTCAGAACACGAAGACTTAGTAACGGAATTGACTGCCATTGCCATTGAAGAGATGGAACATTTCAAAATGGTACACGATATCATCAAAGAAAGAGGCTACACGCTCGGACGTGAACGCAAAGATGACTATGTGAATCAATTGGTAAAATTCTGCAAAAAAGACGGAAGTAGAAACGATGCTTTCATTGATCGATTGCTTTTTGCTGCCATGATTGAAGCCAGAAGTTGTGAACGCTTTCGCGTATTGTCTCAAAATATCAAAGACAAAGAATTAGCTAAATTTTACTACGATCTCATGGTTTCGGAGGCCAATCACTATACAACCTTCTTAAAATTTGCACGCAAATACACGGAACGCGTAGATGTCGATCAACGTTGGAAAGAATGGTTGGAGTTTGAAGGAAACTTAATTCAGAGTTACGGAACAAAAGAACACATTCACGGATAATATACACAAAGGCGAGTTGATACACTTGCCTTTTTTTATTGCTATTTTTTTAAGTTGCTTACTTTTTTCAACAGCTTACGCGCTTTACTCTGATAAGCCGGTGTTTTCTCAGCAAACCTAACTTCGATCAGTTCTGCAATTAATTGTGCTTGTATGGGAAACTTTTTACACAACAACATAATGATATGCATGGCATTCGCCTCTGTTGCCACTTTAGCATCCGAAGTTAACCAAACCAAACACTGATCCAACAATTGTTCCTCTAACCCCTCGTGAACTAACATACTTCGTTTCTCTACCAACAAAATCGCCATTTTACTGGTTAAACGTTTAACACTTTCATCTCGTACCGAAGGTAGTTGTTCGATAAAAGTGGAAATGTATTCATCCAACAAATAGGGGTTAACTTGTAGTAAATCATCTAAAACAATACTGGCTAATACTTTTACCTTACAATTCTCATCAAAGGTGAACTGCACTAAAGTAGCTACTACATTCTCTTGCTTCTCAAGTTGATCTATTACTTTTTTTCTGCTAGCTAAACTGGTATTTCCCCTAGCTAAAATATCAAAAACCATAGGCTATTATTTGTTATACCATTCAATAGTACTACTTTACGTTCGTAAATTTACTAGGTTTTCTCAAAAAAATAAAAAATATACTAAGGTATATTTAAAAACTATTCTATATTTGTAGAACAGCATCTACATCAATAGATATGAAATATGTTTATTTTAGTTTTTTGCTGATTCTTTTACAAAGTTGTACGGTCAACCAAACGATCAATGGAGAATGTGTTGGTCGATGGGTATACAAAACTAAGATAGACAACAACAAAGATGTTGTAAGAGGGCGCTATGACAAAAAGGGATGGCAGAAGGGAACCTGGCGGTATCGGTACAATGGAAAACTATATAAGAAACAACAGTTTAAGAATTCTATTGCGTATACCACCTACTACCATCCCAATGGCAAGGTAGCAGAACGAGGGCAAACAAAACTAGTAACGACCAATTGGGGTTTGCATTACTACTATTTTGGAACTTGGTTTATATACAACAGCCAAGAAATATTAACGCATGTCAAACATTATGACGAAGGACAATTAAAATACGAAACAATAGTACGACCATGATAAAATTACCGCAAACAGAAGAACAACTAATGGAATACATTTGGGATCTAAACGAAGCTTTCGCCAAAAATCTTCTTGAAAAATACCCTGATCCCAAACCGGCGCAAACTACGTTAGCAACCTTGTTAAAACGGTTAACGGAAAAAGGGTTTATCACCTATAAAACCTATGGTAATTCAAGAGCTTATCTGCCTTTAATCAAAAAAGAAGACTATTTTGAGACCCACTTGAATACGATGGTAGAGCAACACTTCAATAATTCTGCTTTCTCTTTTGCTTCTTTCTTTACCAAGAAAAGCAACATGAATAAAAAAGAACTAGAAGCTTTGAAAAAAATTGTAGAAGACCAACTAAAAAAATAACACTATGCTACTATACCTCATCCAAACCACTCTCTTATTGCTATTGACCTTGGGTATATACAAACTGTTCTTAGAACCGATTAAAATACATGCGTTTAAACGATACTACTTGTTAAGTGCTCTAGTACTAGCCTTTAGTTTACCGTTAGTAAAAATTCCTTCAACTGGAGCTTTTACTGTAGCAAATACCAAATTACAGGAACTAAACGAAGTTATAATTACCCCTGTAGCAACAGAAAATGAACCTACAACACTAGCATCTTGGACAGGAAGTGATGTACTCCTTCTTGTTTATTTTTTAGGTGTTAGTCTATTTCTCATTCGCTTTCTACTATCACTTCGTTCCTTTCACCACTTAGACAAGCAGGGAAGTATTGTCTATAATCGAGGGCAAAAATTTGTACTTGTCGGTCATTTAGATGCAGCTTTCACCTTTAGAAAGACGATTTATTTACCGCTTCACATTCCCATCGATTGGAACAACAAGATTCTCTTACACGAGTATAATCACGTGAAGCAGAACCACAGTGCCGATATTTTATTTATCGAACTACTCAAAATTGTATGTTGGTTTCAACCGCTTTTGTACTGGTATCAACAACATATCGCTTTAAATCACGAATTTTTGGCTGATGATGCGCTGAACAGTACGAAAGAAGAAACACAAGCCTACTTACAATTATTATTGAAGCAAACATTTCAACAAAATGAGCTTCCACTCAGTAGTTCGTTCAACTTTAACCTAACCAAAAAACGTTTTACTATGTTAACTAAAACCAACAATCCCCTGCAAAATACCTTAGCTATTTTGGGGACAACTACACTGTTATTGCTTCTAGGAGCGACGACTGTTTTTGCACAATCGACAGTAAAAGAAACTGAGACAGTTGCACCTGCCACCCCCACGAACGACCCAGACGAGGTTTATATATCAGTGAGTGAACCAGCGAATTATCCTGGTGGGATGCAAGCGTTTAATCAATCTTTTATTTCCAATTTTAGAACACCTGAATTTGAAGGAACCTCTATCCGTGTAATTATCATGTTTATCGTGGAAAAAGACGGTAGTTTGAGCGACATAAAAGTGGTTAAAGATCCTGGTTATGGTGTAGGTGAAGCTGCTATAGCTGCTATAACGCAAATGGACAAATGGATTCCTGCCAAAGAAAAGGGGCAAGTTGTACGCAGTCAATTTGCACTTCCTATCACCATTCAAGGAACTCCAACAAACAAAAAGGCATAAAAATGAGATCTATTTTACATCTTGGGTTACTAGGATTATTGCTTCTAGCTGGACAAGCCCAAGCACAATCGAAAGATAGTCCTTTACAAGAGTACGGGGACTTCCTCGAAATTTTATTCTACGAATCAACCCCTTACATCAAGATCAAGGAAGTTGATCCAACGAGGTCTCACGCGATGGCCGTAAATGGGCAATCGTCTTTTTGGGAATTTATTACGACCAATTATATTGCACGGTTGGACTATGATGCTTTACAACAAATCAAAGACACCACAGTTGTAGAAAAGCAAGTAATGCATCACATTGAACAAGACACGACTTTTAACCATCTTATCAGCACCTACCAAGCTAAGGTAATTGACCAGACACAACCCAAAGACACCGTTACGATAGACAACGTACTCAATGTAGCGGTTAAATTTTTTAATATCACGGGAATTAATACGCAAGGACACTATACTGGTAGAATATGTGTAGGTATACATGCCCTACCCAAAACAGAGAAAAAGCGATCTCCCTATTTAGAAGCCTTTGCTTTTGATGCGATTATCAATCATCTAAATAGTGAAACCTATACGTTTTACGACGATTATAGGGAGAGTGTATACAATGTGTATAAGCTCAATTTAGGGACAAATGAGGAAGAACAGCTACTACGCACCCAAGGTGCTATATTCATTCAGATGTTTCAATCCCCTCAACTCAAACAACTCCTTTTAGATGAGTATGAGCGCAAGAAAGACATTCTTCCCTTTATACTCAAAGCCAAAACTTCCTAAAACGACAAAAGAGCGATTGAATCGCTCTTTTGTCGTTTTATCGTTCTTCAGTTTACAAGTCTCCCTGCACTAAACTCTCTCTCACTTTTTTTGTTAAACTCGCATAAACCAATTCATACGAGTGATCAATCAATTCTTTCAGCAAGCTCCACTGAACAGAACCGCCTAATTGCACGCTATTCCAATGTTTTTTACTCATGTGATAACCTGGAGTAATCTCCGTGTAATCTGCTCGTAATTCTTCTGCTTTTTCAGGATTGCATTTTAAATTGACAAAACAATTTCCCTGCTCCCATTTTGTTAAGTTGAGTAGTAAATAAATCTTCCCACCTACTTTAAAGGTCAGTGTTTCCTCATCAAAAGGAAAATCTTCTGTCGTTCCTATTTTATTGAGACAATAATCGTAAATCACCTGTACATCCATCGCGTAAGAGGTTAGAAAATTTGATACAAAATTGGTTTACTCGGTGCGGCATCGTTGACAAAAGAGGCAATTTGTATATTTAAGATATAAAAATCGTCTTTTACCGTTGTCGGTACATAAATCATCTCGGTAATTGTCGCATCGAACTGAGCATCAGCATTGACTTGATCCACCTCCTCTACCTTCCAAAACGCTTTATGAGCCAAGAGTTTACCTTCGTCTTTCTCTTTATCCACACTCGGTAAATCGATCAACAAATGTTTAATTCCTTGTTCGCGCAAAAAAGTAGCAGCATCAGCGGCTAAATAAGGTGGATTTGTATTCGAGTATTTGCGGTGTTTCTTTGTAGCTTCATTCGGTAAAGTGCGAATTACAATTGCTGTTTGTCCTTTCGCTTGCCACAGCTGACTCACTTGCTCTAGGGTAATTACGGCATTATCTTTGTCCATTTCTTCCGGTTGAATGGTAATAAGCTGTGCCAAAAAAACAAACGTTTTCAAGGTATTGTTAATACTGTAAAAGTCGCGCGTAATATGCCCCAAACACTCCGTATGTGTACCGTGTCCATGCGGATTAAAGGCTATGTTATTGAAGTTAGTAGACGATTGTCCTTCACTTACTTTACCAATCCAATCCCCCATACGTACGGGTTCAATAATCGGTTTATCCAGATACCACGCAATGGGATTTTCGTCCGTATTCGACAAGGGAATTGAAATATCAATGGGTTGGGAAAAATCAACCGTATAGTTATAATCCGAGATAGAGAGGGTTGCTTTCACTGTTTTAGTTCAAATCTAACCAAAATAAATCAGATGCAATACCGTCACTTAAAAATTTTCCTTTGGTTGTTATGGTCAATACCCCTGCTTCCTCTTGCATCAATCCATCCGCAATAAAAGAAGCCGATTCTCGTACTAGATACGCGTGGAATGTCGAGCCGAATTCACATGCAATGCGCGCTAAGTCAACCCCCCAAATGGTGCGTAAACCCGTCATCACGTATTCATTGTAACGATCTGCAACAGATAACTCTTCGACTTCAGACGGCAACTCACCCGCCTCGATCGCCTTGATATACAGAGAGTTATTAGAGATATTCCAACTGCGATACTTACCGTCAAAACTGTGAGCGGAAGGACCAATGCCTAAGTATTTTTTACCGAGCCAATAGGCTGAGTTATTTTTAGAATAATAACCTGGTTTGGCAAAATTCGACAATTCATAATGGATATAACCCTTTTGTTTGAGCTTATCGATTAACAGCATAAAATGAGCGTGCGCAACCTCTTCTTTTGGACTGGGAATAACCCCTTTTTGAATGAGTTTATTCAGTGCCGTGCGTTCCTCAACCGTCAAGGCATAGCAAGAAATATGTGGTATTCCGAGATCTAAAACCCGTTGAATATTTTCAAGCCAACGTTCATTGGAAAGGTTGGGAATACCATAGATCAAATCAACGGAGATATTGTCAAAGTATTGGACCACTTCTTGCAAACAGGTACTAGCTTCTTCAGCGTTATGGGCGCGATTCATCATTTTCAAATCTTCTTCACCAAACGACTGAATTCCAATACTCAACCGATTGACTTTGGATTGCGCTAATCGCAAAATTGTAGCGGAATCTAAATCGTCAGGATTGGCTTCTAGGGTAATTTCAGGCTGATCAACAACCGTGTAATTTTGGTATACTACTTCGATCAACGCATTGATTTCCTCCATGGTAAGGATACTAGGTGTACCACCTCCAAAGTAAATCGTTTCGATTTCTTCCCCATTGAGTTCCTGTTTTCTCAAAAAGAGTTCCTGCTTTAGTGCAGCTAGTAGCTCCTGCTTTTTCTTCAGCGAAGTAGAAAAGTGAAAATCACAATAATGACAAGCTTGTTTGCAAAACGGAATGTGAATATAAATACCAGCCATTATTTCTTTACTCGATCTTGATTTTGTTTAACAAAAGCATCCCATCCACTATAAGACTTCCCTACGACTGTTTTCCCAGAATTGAAAAAGTGACATACAGCTGCGGCTAATCCGTCTGTACTATCTAAATTTTTAGGTAATTCTTTTAAGCCTAAAAGTTGTTGTAACATTTTTGCCACTTGTTCTTTACTGGCGTTTCCATTGCCTGTAATAGCCATTTTTATCTTTTTAGGCTCATATTCAGTAATGGGAATTCCCCTTGAAAGTCCTGCAGCCATAGCTACCCCTTGTGCACGTCCCAATTTTAGCATGGACTGTACATTCTTGCCAAAGAAAGGAGCTTCAATTGCAATCTCATCCGGGCAATGTGTTTCTATCAGCTCGATGGTACGCTCAAAAATTCGACGCAATTTAGTATAGTGATCGTCATATTTATTCAATTGCAATTCGTTGAGCTGAATAAATTCCATCTTCTTATTAACCACGCGAATGAGTCCAAATCCCATAATCGTCGTCCCTGGATCAATACCTAATATAATTCTATCTATTGTCAAATGCTTAATTTTTGTTCTTGTAATCACCTAGACACGAAAAAAAGGATTTACTTTGTGCTGATGAAAATTCTATCCAACAAAACTAAGCAATTCCTTGTACTTCTACTGAAGATAATTGTTGTATGTAGTGCTTTTTATTATATCTATAACAAGCTATCAAGTGACAAGACCTTGGATTCTACCTTGCTGCAAGAAGTTTTGCTCCATCCACAACATAGATGGGCTTTGCTTGCTTTGCTTTTGTTGACTTTTTCCAATCGATTTATTGAAATCTTAAAATGGAAAAATTTGTCGTCCTTGATACAACCTGTTTCCATTGGACAAGCGACTAAACAGGTTTTAAGTGCGTTAACGTTGGGAATTTTCACGCCCAATGGCATTGGTGAATATGCGGGTAAGGCACTTTATTTTCCAAAAAAAGACGCGGGAAGAGTCATCTTTCTCAATATGGTATGCAATGGAGTACAGGTAATTTACGCTATTGTATTTGGGTTGTTAGGTCTAACCCTGCTCAACTATACACACGCCTTTATTCCACCTTATTACCTATGGATACTCTATGGCATTGCCACGCTACTTCTACTTTTGATTTTCTCTTTGCGTCATTTGACCATTAAAGGTTATTCTATTCATACCGTTCTTGAGCTGCTAAGGGAAATTCCCAAAAAAACCCATCGCAAAAATTTATTTTTAGCTTTGTTGCGCTATGCTTCTTTCACCCACCAATATGTTATTTTGTACTATTTGTTTGGTGTAAATATTCCGTATTTTGAATTGCTATGTGCTGTTTCCGCCATCTATCTTTTAGCGTCTTCACTGCCTAATTTTCAATTTTTGGAATTCGCAGTCAAAGGCAGTATAGCCCTTTTTATCTTTACTGCTTTAGATGTCAACCAATGGGTGGTTGCCTTAGTTGCTACGCTAATCTGGTTATTGAATATCGTATTGCCTATTTCAATTGGCAGCTATTTTGTACTGACGTTTAAGTTAAAGAAATAATCACTGCTTGTGTAAAACCAAAGGCAGCACAAACTGACTGGTTACAGGAACGCCTCTTTTGATTGCAGGAGAAAGATGGGGCAAGTTTTTGCTCTTTTCTTGTAACAGACTATCGACACTTTTTAGCTGTTGTTTGAGGCTGTCATTCAATTGATACAGCGCCAACGATACTTGGGCATTGGATTGAATCGTCACCAATACTTTTAGGGTATCAATCTGTGCAAATGCGCCCTTTAGGGTATCTACCTGAAGTTTTGCTTCTAATTCAGCAGTAATATAGTTAAAGAAACAATCTTTTCGCGTTTCATCATCAAAAATCGAATCACAGCTAGCTACACTGGGATAAGTGTCCACTTTAGTCCAATCGATTTTATTTAATTCTTCCTCCAATAATTGCTGCTCATCAGGAAGTTTATTAGACATCCACTGACAAGAGGTAATTAAAAAGGGAAAAAAGAAAACGATCCAACTGAGTTTCATCAAACAATATTGTTGTAAATTTAGTTAATCAAAAATACGAAAAAAAAAGAGATGGACTATTTCTTATTGCTATTAAGCATTTTACTACTTGTTATGGGCCTTATTGGCAGTATACTACCTGCTTTACCTGGGTTACCTCTGAGTTGGCTTGGGATTTTGTGCTTGTATTTTGTCGATGGTATAACGATGAGCAGCTATTCCCTTTGGGGAAGTTTAGTGGTTACCCTAGTCATTTCAGTGTTAGATTACGTAATCCCTGCACAAGGAACTAAGCGATTCGGCGGCAGTAAATATGGGGTATGGGGAACTAATATCGGATTGATCCTAGGGATTATTGCTCCTATTCCATTAGGGTTTATAATAGGCCCTTTTCTCGGGGCTTTGATTGGTGAGTTAATCTTTGACAGTCGCAATATTTCTCGTGCCTTAAAAGCGGCCATCGGTTCTTTTATCGGATTCCTCGCGTCTACCTTTCTCAAGGTAGTCTTTGCCGTTGTTTTTCTGATTTGGGGAATTGTACTAATTGTTGAGAAGTTTTCTTCTCAAGCGTTACTGTGGTCGACCAATTAGCGGTTTATTGACAAAGGTTATGGCAATACCCAATAAAATAATACATCCTCCTACAACCATTTGTAGGGAGATTGCTTCATCTAAGAAGTACCAAGCGAGTAAGGCTGCGAATAGCGCTTGACTGAGCAAGCTCAAGGAAACACGGGTAGCTCTCATCTGTTGCGTTGCATAGCTAATGAGCAACCACGCGAGTAGTTGGCATACCACGCCTTGAATCAGTAGCGTCATCCAGCCTTCCATTGAAAACCCAGTAAAAGCAGAACCCGTAATCCCGTTTAAAATCGCGAGAAAAATTGTCGATACCGAAATACTATAAGACATAAAAGGCACAACACCTACTTGTCCCAATACCCTTTTACTCAACAAAATATAAGTTGCATAGAGCATTCCCGAAAGAATACTAAACACGAAAGGAATATCAAAAGACAGGTTCACAAAAACCTCAATTCCAACAAGGGTAACCATACCAATAAGTGCAAATAGGGTGCCTATCCAAAAATTAACGGATGGTTTAATTTGCAGGAAAAAATAGCTTCCAATTCCCACCCATACCGGCGCTAGATTTCCCAACAAAGTTGCTTGCGTAGCGGTGGAACCTTGAATAGCAATATTCCACACCCCAATATCCAAACCGAAGCAGATTCCACACAACACCATTAACGTTGTTGTTTTTCGATCGTATACTTTGATCTGTTTGGTAAAAAAAGCATAAGGAACAATAAACAAAGCCGCGATAGCCATGCGGTAAAACGCCGAAATTAACCCTGGTACAAGGGCCATTTTGACCAACACTGGAAAAATAGAAATACACAAAATACCAATAAACAGTGCTATTCTAGGTTTAGATCCCATCTTTTTATGCTTTTTAGTTTGGCTGCAAAATACGGTAGTTTTTCTGTGTTTCTGTCCTTTTTCTCTTAGTTTTTTACTTTTAATCGCAAGCAACAAAAAAAGCCTCGCCGCAAAGGGCAAGGCTTTCTATTATTGTATACTAGTTCTTCTTATTGAACGGGATTCACTGTTAATTGATCCATCGTAAAATAAAGAGCTGTATTAGCATATCCAGCATCATTCTTATCTGTTGTCTCAAGGAAGAACAACAAGTGCTTCACTTCACCTAATGAAGATAAGTCTACCTTGTTCCAATCTTTACTAATAGCGTTAACTCCATTTCTAAAGTCAACAAAATAGTGCGTTACAGGCTCAGCAGAAGTTAATTTCATGTCTGCATCAACTCCATATACCTTCAGTGCAAAGTAATCTCCTGTTTCGAATTTTGTAGCGAAGTCATCCCCTTCTGTAATACCGTAGTAAGCCCAAGGACTCATAGCTACTTGTGTACTGATTGCTTGATAAGTAGCTTCATCATCTAACGTCACAACAGCGCTATAATCTTCAACATTAACCGTTGCTCCTTGCTGTAATCCTGCTGGTGCTTGATCTGCATAAGCCACTAAGTAATGTCCTTCATTTCCTTCCACATTACCTTTTGCCATTGTTCCCCATTGGTTTTTCTCCCATCCACCTTCTGCATCCACGTGATTTGCATCATCCGTACTGTTTGAAACCGTAAATCCTGACCAATAGCTTCCATCTGCTGAAGCCATGTGATTAAAGGTGTAAACATCCGATTCGAGCACTGCCTCTGCTGTAAATGTTTGATCCCAGATGAATCCTCCAGCTGTTTCAATTCCCTCTCCTAAATCAAATTCAGAAAGATCTAAAGTGATATAATCGTAATCTGCTGATTTCGAAACATCAACTAAATAACTATATAATTCCGTTTTGCTTTTATGCTCAATTTTCAATGAGATTTTGTGCTCACCCGGTGTTTTAAATGCGTGTTTTAAAACCGCTTCTTTTGAAATTACTTGTCTTGTCGTGTGATCAAACCAAGTATAAGCAGCGTCATTAATTGTAATTCCTGTATCAACTGTAATTTCTTCAAACGTCACAGCTGTTAACTTTCCTTTATCAACATTGATATTGTATACACTCTTATTGTCATCGCTAGAACAACTTGTTAGCGTAACTGCTGATAAACCAAGCCCTACCATTACTAAGGCGCTAAGACTAAATAATCTTTTTTTCATATTTATTTATTTTTAAGTGTTTTTATTTTTGTTCTTCCCCATGTAAATCAATCGCTCCTGCTACCTCTGTTGAGGTTTCTCCTAGCCATCCAGCTTCTTGATTTAATCCCGTATAGACTTTAATAAAGTCTACCCCCGGTAAATTTACTTTATTTCCCATTCGATCAACCGCCCAATCAATATCGATCTTGGACCCTTCTTGTCTATTCGGATAATTATCCGCATAGCCCCATTCAAATGCCTTTAATTGCCATCCCTTCTCTGTATCATCCTTTTTTATCGCGTTTGAAGGCAACAAAGTTCCTTTAAATGTCAAGGTTTCCTCCTGAATCCATTGGGGATAATAACTTTGGTTATGGAACGTATTTTTCTTTTTCCATCCCCTATTCCCTTTATTATCTGACCATTGAATATAATGTTCAATTTCTTCTTTACTTAAATCGCTTGCCTTAGTAGGTCTATAATACGTGATTTCATATCCTAAAATTGCCTTATCGTGTTCACTCCCAGCAATCTCAAACCATTCATCCTCATCTGGTTTTCCATTTTTATTCACATCGTAAGCGACAAGAATAACTCCCGGTTCTGCATTATTCGCAAACGCATTACCCAAAATCTGAAAATCGCGTTTACCCGGTACATTGGCAATGGTATGATCAAATCCAAATACGACATACCCTCCAAATCCACCTAAGGTAATAACCTCGTTATTTTGCAAAGCCCTTTCTGCCTTTACACGCATATGCTCGGCTGTATCACCTTCTTCATATACCGGCAATTTATTGACAAACTGCCCAAAAGCTGGTGCATATTCAAACACCTTACTAATCGTTGCTTTGTACTCTTTCGGATTCTCATCTCGAGCTTCACTATCATTCGAACAGCCCAGTGCCATTCCAATACAACTACTTGCAATTACTACTATTCCTAATCTTCTAATCATATTTTCTTTTGAGCGAATATACCTCCGCTTTTACTTTTTTACAAAAGCAAGATGAGCAGGAATATTACCCGTAATAGTCTTCCATTTTAATTCTCCAATTGGAGATAAACAGTAAATATAACCATTTCCAATGTAATCTTGCGCATCTGTTAAAAAAACTTCTTTTGTCTCCGGATTAACTGCAATTCCATAAGGCATGAACAGTTGCTGATCTGTGCCATCTGTAGCTATTGAATTGCGAATGACCTGTTTTGTTTTGGTATCTAAAACGCCAAACGATATCGAACTTTCCCTTGTATTCAATTGATAACTAGAAGTATAATAATACAATAAAGAATCATCTAAGGTCATATTTGCTACGGGTATATCGAGCTTTTGTTTGACCAGATCCGCGTTTGAGTCCAGTATATACAACGCAGGAAGGATCTCTTTGTAATCTCCTCTAGAACTGACATAAATATCACCTGAAGCATCTACCTGCATGCGATGCAAATTGGGTGCTACTTCTATTTTTTTTATTTCCGTAAAGGTGGTTAAATCCACGACAGAAACGGTAGTATCATAGTTGGGTTCGCGATATCCCCCTGAATTAGCGACGTAAAGTTTACGCTTATGCACAACTAATTCTTCAGGTTGATATCCGACATTTACTTTTCGAGTAACCGCAAGGGAAAGCGTATCAATTTCAGCTACAAAGCCAATTTCAGCATTGGGATTTGTTTCTATTTTTCCGGCAAAAGAACTCACGTACACATTGCCCTCATCAAACGTCAAATAGCGGCAATTGGGTAGGTGAATTTGCTTGATGTGCTTACCCGTTGCAACATCAAACACTTCTATAAAATTGGAGGCATTAATTGTCGCGTAGGCTTTGTTGCCATAAATCACAAGATCATTTCCAACATCTCCCAATTCTCGTGGGAGTGTAGGATTTCGTTCTGAGAAAATATCTCGCGTATAACTTCCCGTTTGATACTCAAAGTAATCAATTGTCGCGCGATTCATTCCCATGTTTCCTTCATTGAGGAGATAGAACCCCCTGTACTGCTCTAGGTCAACTGGAATTGAAACTACTGAGCTATCCGATACAAAAATCAGCTCATCTTTGCGACAACTACTTAAGAAGAGGCTCAGACTAAAAAGTAAAAAAACAACTATTCTCATGGTATTATATCGCTACGTTTACGGTTACTCTAAAATTACGCCCTGGCAGGGGGAAATTAGTCACAACTTCATAGTACTGATTGGCTAAATTATGCGCTTCTAAGCTCACCTTCATTTGCCATTTCGGTCCTTTTATCGTTCGCACCACCCCAACATCATGGGTGTACCAAGGTTGTAATTCATTGCGTTTATTGTTATTTTTATTTCCATTGTATCGCTTTCCTACATAGATAAAACTGTAAGTAAGACTCCAATCGCGATAGTCCAATCCGGCGATAGCCGATCCCGAATGCCAAGGAGCATAGGGAATTTGATCTCCATAGTAAGAGGGTTTTCCTGCGGGGGTAACAGTCCAATCTTTTGCCCTTGTATACTCATAGGTAAGTCCCGCACGAGCCCTTACTTCTGCCCAGAGCTGCCAAGTCGTTTTTACCTGACTTTCAATACCGTATTGCTCTACTTCTCCTAAATTGGACATCATCCAGCGCATCATGCTTGACGTAGGAGAAGCTATAATCTTATCACTCGTCTTTGCATAATATCCCTCTACAGCAACGTACACCTCTTTTACTTTGCTTGAGCGAATGGGTTGTTGATGAGACAAACCGATTGTCAGCTGTCGGTTATATTCCGGTTTCAGCTGTGCAGTTCCCAGTTGCGTATAGTACAGATCATTAAACGAAGGCAATCGATAGGTATGTTTATAAAAAGCATGCAGTTCCAATTGGTGCTCCTGCCAAGGATGATAACTTACAAAGACAGAAGGAGTAAATATGGTGCGATCTGGTGCTTGATAATTGTATCTCACCTTTTCTTTTGTAAACGTTCCCAATATAGCTGCTTGCGCTTTCAGTGGTCCGATAGTTACTCTCGTAGATAGTGCCGTATAAAAAGTATAGCGCTCTGGAAAAGAAAATAGGCTTTCTTGTCCTACTCGACTAGCGTTGAGTTTATTGTATTGTATATCCGTTGCCCAATCAACCATCCAATAAGGCTTAAGAGAGAGTGAATGAGCGGCAGACACATACCACTCTTGTTGCTCGTAGGTATTGTCAAATTGTGGGTTATATGTTACCTCATCACCGTCAAAATCAACTGTTTTTCTCGATTTATAATGCAGCTGATCGTAGGCAAACTTTCCTTTCAGCACAAACTGATAGTATGGGGATACCGTGCGTTTCCATTCGCCTTGAAGCATTACATTTTTATCGCCTTGTTGTTCGTTTTGCTTTTCTGTCTCTTCGGTTATATCACTCTTCTTGATGATAGCACTGGGTAACCCCCGTTGAGATTGATAGAAATAGGCCGTTGCTTGCCACGTATTTACCTCATCTTTTCCAAACCAATTGTTTTCGATTCGATAGGATTCAATACCACTATTTCTTCGATAATCTGTGAGATCATAAGCAACAGAGCCATCGATATTGTGGCGTTTTTGCCTGAATTTATAACGACCATTCGAATAGAGATAGGCTCCACTAATACGGGTACTAACCTGATCGTTTACCTTTACTTCTACCCCTGCTGAAGGATTGACCCATTGAATAGTCCCTAACGTGTAACTTACCTGTCCTTGTACTCGCTTTCCAGCTTCGAAAACAGGTTGTTTCGTTTGGATTGAGACCAGAGATGCTGAGGCAAATTCTTTAGCTGCTTGAAGTGTGCTACTGCGCTGTCCGTTGTACAGGTCAATTTGCTCGATATTATCTAGGGCAAACTTACCGAGATCAACGATTCCATTTTGAGCGTTTCCCAATTGAATTCCGTTATACAAAACCCCTACATGATGGGTTCCCATATGGCGAACATCAACTGTTTTCATGCCTCCCATACCGCCGTAATCCTTTACTTTTACACCGGCAAAATAACGCAATGCATCGGCGACGTTATATTGATTCAAGCGTTGCAGCGCTTCACCTGCTAAACGTTGAGGAGGAATAATATCTATTGCTTTATCTTTTTGAACGACAATTTCACTTAACGTCGTTATACTGTCTTGGGCGTGTTGGGCATAACTACTTGCTACACCAAAAAAAACCACAAAAACAATCCATAAAAAGTACTGTACCTGCATACGTGTAAATCACTTCAATACACCAACGCATAGCCACTATGCGGATTTGAAAAAGACAAAGCGCATGAGGAATAACGTTTACTGTTTTGGCATCGAAAACATGAAACAAAACCTAAAATGGCAGGTATTCTGACTTACTCTTAGCAAGGTCCTTCCCATAATACACAGTGGACAACTAAGCTTACTAAACGAATGAGCTTACAGCAGCGGGCCTGTTGGAGACTTACACTCCATTCCCTTTTGACATCTTCTTGTTACAGAAGAACCATTTTATTCGAAGCAAAGATAGGGAAAATGATACGCAGTTCGCTATGTACCGTACTGGATTAAAAACAAAAAAGCTCTCCTTGAATTTCAGGAAAGCTTTTCATTGGTCTAACTACTAAACCTTAGTGCTTACGCACTTAACAACACAACTAAGTTTTACACTCTATTAATTCAGTGATTATTAGAGGGCAAAAAAAGCCTCCCACGAAATGAGAGGCTTCTTTTTTACTGGCGGTCTGGACGGGACTCGAACCCGCGACCCCATGCGTGACAGGCATGTATTCTAACCAACTGAACTACCAAACCAGTATTAACCATAAAATCATTACAGCGACAAAGATAGACTTTTTTTAAAAACTACAAAGAAATTTATTCTTTTCTTTGTCTTTTTCGCTGACTCAAAATTGCTTTTGAGTTTTGCGGTCTGGACGGGACTCGAACCCGCGACCCCATGCGTGACAGGCATGTATTCTAACCAACTGAACTACCAAACCTTGTCTTTATTGCTGTAATGCGGTGCAAATATACGACCATTTTCTACACTTCCAAATCCTACGATAAAAAAAAATAAATTTTTTACAACCAAAACCAGAAGCCGTCTGAGTTTCAACACTATATCCTATTAAAAAAAAATGACTTTTTTTGCGTCTTTTTTGAATCCTTGTGCTTTTTAAAGGAATACTTCCTTTTATCTTTCTCCTAAAAAAAGCTTCTAGCCTCTATTTTTTACTCCTTTTTGATCCTTATACTCCCGTTTTCTCCCATTTTCTTTTTCTACAAATCAGGTTTTATATGCTCTTTTTGTTTTAAAACGAATCTTTTTTCTCGCTGCATTTTGCCATAGTGAACTTCTTTTCGTTCGAATACAGCCTTTTTTTCTTCTCTACACTTCCTTTTTTCCACTTCTTTTAGTGTAACTAGCGCTCTTTTCTTCTTCCTAAGCTTCAGAATAGAACAAAAAAAACAGCAGTACATGTACATATACTGCTGTTTTTTTTTTATTTTTTAATCTGATTTACACTTCTTACAAAGCGTCGTTGATTAAATCTTCATATGTTTTCTTAGGAGCTACTCCTACTTGACGACCTACAACTTCTCCATTTTTGAATACTAATACTGTAGGGATGTTGCGAATTCCATATTTTGAAGCGAATTCTTGGTTATTGTCTACGTCAACTTTTCCAACTACTGCTTTTCCTTCGAAATCTGTACTTAATTCAGATACAACTGGAGCTAACATTTTACATGGTCCACACCATACTGCCCAAAAATCTACTAAAACTGGTTTATCTGATTTTAATACTACTTCTTCAAATGTAGCGTCTGTTATTTCTAATGCCATGATAATATTTTTTTTACGTTATAAGACAAAACTACTAAAATTATTAAACTTACCTCATCCTTTTTAATCAATTTTATCTATTTGATAATATACAAAGCTAATCTTCTCTCATCTAGGTTTAAGGATCCTACGTTTGTATTCCCTCCTTTACTTATAGTTCTAAAAATATTGTACCTTTCTGCTAACAACCATATCAACTGACAAGTCGAATGAAAAAACACTTCTTTTTTGCAATCATTCTTTGCTCCTTTATAGTACAAGCACAAGATAGAGCATCTCAAAGACCGGCCTATAGATTAGAAATTGCCGCAGATGAACAGCACCAATATGGCATGGATATTCCAGCAAGTCCTTATTTTGTTGCTCCTAATACCCTGCAACTTTTTTGCAACGAAAAAGTGTGGGTTGAATGTGAAATAGAAGGCAACGCTATTCAAAGCATGAAAGTGGTGGAACAAAATAACCACCCCACGCGAACCATCGAAATAGAACTTACACAAGAGGCTAGTGATCGAACGCGTATTCAAACCATACTCGTGGTCAAAAACCCCTTTGATCAAAAATTGAAATATAAGGCTATGATGTTTACTCCCACTCATCAAGATTGGGCTAAAACTTCTATTCTTCCTGTTGAACCAAAATTACTAGGTTATGAAATGTGGCCACATGCTATTGTAACACTTGTATTGGATAATTGGAAACTGAAATAAATAGTAGCTTTTACTATTCACTATAAAAAATGGACAACAAATTGATTCCACTTATATCACAACTTTCCCATCATTTAGAGCTAACGCACAGCAATTGCACAAAAGACCTAGAATGCGAAGAATATTTTGGCTACAGCTGTCAACTTGCTAATTTTACTATTAAATATAGGAAGGCTAAAATTACGCCCAAAAAAACAGGACAGTTTGTAACTGTATGGCAAAGAAATGCGGTTGGTATAACAACTCCTTTTACAACGTTAGATCCTTTTGATTTTTACATTATACTGACAGAGGATGGCGATCAAACTGGTTTTTTTATTTTTCCTCGCGCTATACTAGGAGAAAGAGGTATCCTAACGACAGCCAAGAGAGAAGGAAAGCGCGGGTTTCGCGTATATCCCGATTGGGAGCTACCCACCAGTAAACAGGCTCTGCAAACCCAACAATGGCAAAGTCTATACTTTATTACTTGTACTGATTTTACTCCACAAGCTTTAGAAAAAGTGAGCAACATTATGCAATTGTATTCAAAGTCAAGCACAATAAAAAATCCTTGATTTACTAGTAAACCAAGGATTTTTATATTTTCTTACTCCTATTCTAATTCAATTTAAACATCACTTGTTGACGTTCTAATTCTTCTAATAAATCCGCACTAATGGTAATGCGACTATTTCGACTAGACATTTCAATGCGATTGATTATTCTGAACTCTTCTTTCTTCTCTTCTACCTCAAACGACAGTTCTTCTCCCTCCATCAGTCCATCAAGGGGTTCACCATCCTCGTTCACAGTACTAATCATTGCGATTGGCTTTACCTCTTCTTCTAACTCTACTTTTTCCAACTCATAAATGTCAAAAAAGACCTGTTTATCGCCATTGTATTTATCGAGTGTCGCTTTAATCTCATCTAATCTACTCTGATTTAGATCCTTAATATTCATTTGTACCACAAGTTGTTTTGCAAATGAAGGAATTACTTCATGTAACAGTTTCATCTCCATGAATTGCAGACGAGGCTCGCCACGCTCACCCGTATCTTTTCGAATCCAGCCTTCATTTACTTGTACGCGAACAAATACAAAAGTATTTGTCAATAAGAAATGTCTAAATTTCAAGAAATCTTCATTAAACAAACGGAATTCAAAAGATTCATCGTATCCTTCAATAGTAAAGGCAGCCCAATCTTTTCCTTTTGCTGAAGTTCTAAACTGCACATCACTAATCATTCCACCAAAACTAACAACACGTCCTGTGAAGTTTTCCAAACGCACGAGTTCTTCTACTCGAACATTACAGAAACTCTTCAATTCAAAGCGAAAATCATCCAAGGGATGACCAGAAATGTAAATCCCTACCACCTCTTTTTCCTTTGCGAGTTTTTCCATGGTACTCCATTCTTCACAAGCGGGTAAAAGCGGCTCTGGAATCTGAACTTCGCTACTATCCCCAAACAAACTGACCTGCGCAGAGTTCTCACTTTCCTGTGTTTTAGCACCATATTTAATGGCCTTTTCCAAGAATGTATTGGGATCTGTCGGATCTGTATAGAAATACTGTGCGCGATGTGTATTTTCAAAACAATCGAATCCACCAGCCAAGGCTAAGTTTTCGAATGCTTTTTTATTCGCTGCTCTCAAATCTATTTTCTTGGCTAAATCAAAGATCGATCGATAGCGACCATTGGTTCTATTATCAACAATGGTCTTTACAGCCCCTTGCCCTACTCCTTTCACAGCTCCCATTCCAAATCGAATTGCGTACTCATCATTTACCGTAAACTTGTAAAACGACTCATTGACATCCGGACCTAACACGTGTAATCCCATGCGTTTACACTCTTCCATAAAGAAGGTCACTTGTTTGATATCGTTCATGTTATTCGACAGTACAGCAGCCATATATTCTGCAGGATAATGCGCTTTTAAGTAAGCCGTTTGATAGGCGATCCACGCATAACAAGTAGAGTGTGATTTGTTGAAGGCGTAAGAAGCAAAAGCCTCCCAGTCTTTCCAAATCTTTTCTAGCACAACAGGATCATGCCCTTTTTGCGCTGCTTGATCTACAAATTGAGGCTTCATCTTATCCAAGACGTCCTTTTGTTTTTTACCCATAGCCTTACGTAAAACGTCGGCTTCCCCTTTTGTAAATCCTGCTAATTTCTGTGACAAAAGCATTACCTGCTCTTGGTATACCGTAATTCCATAGGTTTCTTTTAGGTACTCTTCACAAGCATCTAAATCGTACACAATGGGTTCTTCACCATTTTTACGGCGAATAAACGACGGGATGTACTCTAGCGGTCCTGGGCGATACAAGGCATTCATGGCAATTAAATCCGCAAAAACCGTTGGTTTTAATTCGCGCATGTACTTTTGCATCCCTGCGGATTCATATTGGAATACCCCAATTGTTTCACCGCGTTGAAAGAGTTCATAAGTCTTTTGATCATCAATCGGAATCAAATCCGGATCAATTTCGATACCCGTTCTATATTTAACAAGCTTAATAGTATCCTTAATTAACGTTAGGGTTTTCAATCCTAAGAAGTCCATTTTCAACAACCCTGCACTCTCTGCTACGGAGTTATCAAACTGAGTTACATACAAATCGGAATCTTTCGCTACAGTCACAGGTACGAACTTTGTGATATCATCAGGCGTAATAATTACCCCACAAGCGTGAATTCCCGTATTTCGCATGGAGCCTTCCAATATTTTTGCTTGTTGAATTGTTTCTGCAGCTAGCGAATCTTCTTTCGCTAAGGCAATTAATTCTTTAACCTTATCAAATTCTTCGCTTCGCAGGGCTCCTTTTATTGCATCTTCACTTTCAGACAAGAAGCGCGCTAAGTTCCATTTGGAAGGCATCATTCCCGGAATCAATTTTGCAATTCGATCTGCTTCAAACAACGGTAAATCCAACACCCGAGCAGTATCTCGAATCGCCGATTTGGTAGCCATTTTACCATAGGTAATAATTTGCGCAACCTGATTGGATCCGTATTTATCAATTACATAATCCATAACCTTACTTCGTCCTTCATCATCGAAGTCGATATCAATATCGGGCATGGATACACGATCTGGGTTTAAGAAACGCTCAAAAAGCAAATCGTATTCAATGGGATCAAGGTTGGTAATTCCCAAGCAATAGGCTACCGCAGACCCTGCAGCAGACCCACGTCCTGGACCAACAGAAACCCCCATTTGACGAGCCGCAGCAATAAAATCCTGTACAATCAAAAAGTATCCTGGATATCCGGTACGCTCGATCGTCTCCAATTCGAAGTCCAGACGTTCGCGTATATCCGCTGTTACTTCAGGATAACGGCGCTTGGCTCCTTCATAGGTTAAATATTTTAAATAGTTGTTCTCTCCCCGTTTTCCAGAGCCATCTCCTTCGAGATCTCTAGCGTCTTGGAATTCTTCGGGAATATCAAACTTTGGCAGTAATACGTCTCGATGTAAAACAAATGGTTCTACTTTATCGACGACTTCTTGTATATTGTAAATTGCTTCAGGTAAATCCTCAAACAATTTTTTCATTTCCTCTTCTGATTTGAAGTAGTATTCTTGATTGGGCAATCCATAACGATACCCTCTACCTCTTCCAATTGGGGTACTTTGCTTTTCCCCATCCTTTACACACAGCAAAATATCGTGTGCATTGGCATCTTTTTTATCTAAATAGTACGCGTTATTCGTTGCGACCATTTTGATGTTGTGCTTACGTGCTAATTCAACTAATACTTGATTGACGCGATTTTCATCTTCTTGACCGTGGCGCATCAGCTCAATGTACAAATCCGCACCAAACTGCTCCTTCCACCAAATCAAAGCTTCCTCCGCTTGACGCTCACCAACATTCAGAATCTTACCTGGAATTTCTCCAAACAAGTTTCCTGTTAGTACCATTACGTCTTCCTTATATTGTTCTACAACACTTTTATCAATACGCGGAACGTAGTAGAAGCCATCCGTATAAGCAATAGAAGCCATTTTAGCTAAATTGTGATAGCCCTTTTTATTCTTTGCCAACAAAACAACTTGATACCCATTGTCTTTTTTCGTTCGATCGAGGTGGTTTTCATTAATAAAAAACTCACACCCTACAATAGGAGTTAACAAAGGCAACGCTGCTTCCCCCTGTTCAAGTCGCGTTTTATTTTGCGCTTCTATCCCTTTGTTATGGTTATTCACGGCCATCACAAAATGGAAGGCGCCCATCATATTACCGTGATCCGTCATGGCGATCGCAGACAGATTCATCTCTCCTGCTTTCTTAACTAAATTAGCAATACCAATCGTTGATTGTAGGACCGAGAATTGCGTATGTACGTGTAGATGCGCAAATCGAGCTTGTTGCAACTGTTGACGCTCTTCTGTAGAGATCGTTTCCGCAGCACTTCCTTGCATTTTAGCAAGGCGAGCTCTGATTTCATCAGAAGCTTTCTTTAAATTGATGTGCTTTAATCCAACTGGTTGAAAAGGCTGAGGATTAAATGCTATATAACGTTGAATATAGGTATCATCACATTGAAGTTCCTCCTTAGAAAACGTTTGTCGTTTAACTAATTCGAGGAAACAACGCGTTGTTGCCTCTACGTCGGCGGTAGCGTTATGTGCTTCCGCAAAAGCATCTCCGAATAAATAGGTGTGTAATTCCGTTAAAGTAGGCAATTTATAACGCCCACCTCTACCACCAGGTAATTTTAGCAATTCAGCAGTAACTTCAGTACACGTATCTAAAACAGGCATTTGTGTTAGGATACTATCAACACCCATACGATAGAATTCACATCCCATGATATTGACGTCGAAACCGATATTTTGCCCAACGATAAAACGCGCTTTTGACAAAGCAATATTGAATTTAGCAAGTGCTTCTTCCAGATCAATTCCTTGTTCATCTGCTAATTCGGTAGAGATACCGTGAATTCGCTCCGAATCATAGGGAATATTGAATCCTTTTGGTTTAATCAGATAATCTTGATGTTCAACCAGTCGTCCCATATCGTCGTGTAACTGCCAGGCAATCTGCACACATCTTGGCCAGTTATCAGTATCCGTTAAGGGGGCAGACCAACTCTTCGGAAGCCCAGTAGTTTCCGTATCAAAAATTAAATACATACTTGATTTATAGATTATTAACCCAAAAACAGGGAGATTTGTAACAATTTCAAAGGTACAAAAAAAGCCGCTTATTTCGTAAGCGACTTTTTTCAATATAAATAAATTTACAATTCTCTATTTTCCTTTTTCAAGTGGAATTCTATAGAAGGTACCACCGTCAAATGACTTTCTATCTACGTAGCGCTTGATCGGTTTATTCGTCTCATCCACCTCATTTTCAGGTAATTTTGATGCATTCATATTGATCGCAAATGTTCCTGAAATCGTTCCAGGCACTTGTTTATCAGCAGAATCTAGGATAACATACCCCGGACGATTAACTGGTTTTTGATCCTTTATTGAAAGCGCATCTGTAGAATACATCGACGTAACTACATCAAAATCATTTAAAACTAAATAATCCGCTTTGATATTTTCTGTTGCGTTAAATTCGTATTTTGCACCAAATTCGTAATCTGGTAAATAAATTCTCAATTGAGTAGAATCTGTTTTAGCATCGATAATCAGCGTCTTATCATTAACCACATAGGCTTTAAAGCTCTGTGGTTTATATTCTGCAAAATGACTATATGGATTGCCTTTGATTTTCGCTGTATCAACTATCGCGTCTAATGTCATTGTAGCATGCATACCAGGATTTGAAAATTTAACATCATTTTCACATGCCATAAATCCTAGAGCTAAAGCAAATATTCCTATTATCTTTCTCATATTGTACTAACCTATTAGTGATATATATACATCGCAAAAATATATTTTTTATTGTTCATAAAAAAATTTTTTTAATAAAACTTTAACTTTGAAAACAAAGTCCTATTTATATTTCCTTAAGATTAAAAACCGATGTACCCCGATATAGGGCTTAACTCTTCAATCTTTTTGAGAAAAACACAATCTATAAGCCTTTCGATTTAAGAAACCTGCTTCTTTTTTTACATTATTCACAAAAAGAAAAAAGGAAGCATCACAACCCTTTTTTTTGATTCGCCTGTACCTAAATACAAAGAAAAATGCCTTTCATCTGCTTGGATAATCTCTTATACTGCCTATAACCCCTTTGTAATCAAGCGTCTTATATTTAGTATTTTTCTATTTAATTCCTTCAACTAATTAAAAAAGTTAGTATCTTTGCGCAAATTTTTAACCGAGGTCGGGTACCTCAAACAAAACAAATTATTATGTCTGTAAAAATTAGATTACAAAGACACGGTAAAAAAGGAAAACCTTTTTACTGGGTAGTAGCTGCTGATTCACGCGCTAAAAGAGATGGTAAATACTTAGAAAAAATCGGTACTTACAATCCAAACACTAACCCTGCAACTGTTGAGCTTGATGTAGATTCAGCTGTTAAATGGTTATTCAACGGTGCACAGCCAACGGATACTGCTAGAACATTACTTTCTTACAAAGGTGCTTTATTGAAACACCACTTACAAGGTGGAGTGAACAAAGGTGCTTTAACACAAGAGCAAGCTGATGCTAAATTCGCTGCTTGGTTAGAAGAGAAAGCAAACAAAATCAACGCTAAGAAAGATGGTTTATCATCTTCTAAAGCTGCTGAGAAAGCACAAAAAATCGCTGCTGAGAAAGAGGCTAACGCTAAACGCGCTGCTGCTGCTCAAGAAGCTAAAGCTGCTGCTGAGTCTGCAAATGTAGAAACTGAAGAGGCAACTGAAGAAAACAACGAAGAAACTCAAGCATAATTTCTAAGCGATATGCGTAAAAAAGATTGTTTCTATTTAGGCAAAATCGCAAAAAAATTTAGCTTCAAAGGGGAAGTTTTGATCTATTTAGACACAGACGAACCTGAGTTATACGAAAATTTGGAATCAGTGTTCGTTGACTTTAACGGACAACTGGTTCCTTTTTTTATTGAAGACGCTTTTTTGCACAAAAATGATTTCTTACGAGTAAAATTTGAAGATTGTAATTCCGAAGAGGAAGCCGATCGTATTATTGGCTCAGAAATATATTTGCCTTTGAGCTTATTACCCAAACTAGAAGGGAATAAGTTCTATTATCACGAAGTAGAAGGTTTTGAAGTAGTTGACACAACCTTGGGTTCTATCGGAACTTTAGTGCGTATCAACGACAGCAACTACCAAGCCCTTTTCGAAATTGATCACAAGGGAACTGAAATTTTAGTACCCATGATCGACCAATTTATCGAAGAAGTAGATCGCGAAAACAAAAGATTAATACTTCATATCCCCGCAGGATTAGTAGACTTGTATTTAGATAATTAATTGATCGTTGATAAAAAAAACGCCAAGAGAATAAATTCTCTTGGCGTTTTTTTGTTGGTTGTTGAGATAGTGATAGATAAACCATTTGATCCTTATCCCTTTATCTTACTTAATTTAATTCTATCTTGTTTGGCTGCTATTCAAGCACCTATTAGTATGATGAGTCAAAACAGACAAGAACAAAAAGACAGACAACGAGGCGAACACGACTACAAAATCAACCTCAAAGCGGAACTGGAAATCAAACTCCTCAGTGAAAAAATAGACCATTTATTGGTGCATCAAAATAAAAAAATACTCGAGATTCAAGAAGTGCAAGTAGACTACCTAGAAGATTTAATGAAAGAAATTAAAAAGAATAAATAGGATTTTTTGTTTCTTTGTTTTTTTGTTTTTTATGCATCTTTAGGTTTAAAGAAGGTTCTTCTAATTTTAAAAAAAACATCAAAAAACGAAAAACGAAAAACGAACAACAAAAATGATCCCACTCGAAACTTTAGGCAAGCGCATTTGCATCATTGGCAATAGTGGTGCCGGAAAATCTACTTTGGCTCAACACTTAGGTCAACACCTCAACTTAGCAATATGTCATTTGGACCAAATGGCTCATATTCCTCATACGAACTGGCAACCGAGGGATCGAGAACTCATGCGATTGGATCATCAAGCCTTTTTAGCACAACAGGAACAGTGGGTGATTGAAGGGAATTATAGCTACCTCATGCCGGAGCGCTTTGCACAGGCAACCGCAATCATTTGGTTAGACTTCTCCCGTTGGAATTCCCTTTATCGCTATACAAAGCGCGCCTTACAAAATAACCTCAATCGAGCTGGAAATCTTGAGGGTGCAACGCGACAATTTAATTGGAATATGATTCGTCATATTCTTTTTAAATTCCCTAAAAGCAAAGCAAAATACCAAAACCTAGTAGAAACTAGCAGTCTTCCTTATGTGCGCATTACGTCCTTTAAAGCGTTGAGGAAAGCCTATCAAACATGGGGCTTGTAACGGCTATTTCAAGCTCCAACAAAGCTACTTTTACTCAATCTGTTTCCTCTAGACTAAAAATAGCTTCCACACTCACTTCAAAATAACGAGCAAGCTTTAGCGCCAAAACCGTGGACGGAACGTATTTATTCTTTTCCATAGCATTAATCGTTTGCCTACTTACACCAATGATGTTGGCTAATTCCTCTTGTGTGATATTTTTAATAGCCCGTTGTACCTTTAACGTATTCTTCATGGTCCTATTCCTTGTTTAGCTTTAATAAATAGTGAAAACGCAAAATAAATAAAATCAACATGGTGAACATATTGTAGACCATAACGTAGTAAAACTCCATTCCATAAACCAGTAGAAACAACAAGAGCAATAGCACGTAATTAATCAAAAATGACCATTGAAAAGATTGTAAACGCAACTTTGAAATAAATTCGTCTTCAATTTTTTCTCTTGAAAACGCCACTAGTAGTCCTCCTATCAAAAATAAACTACTCATCAAAGTAGAGGTAATATTGGTTTCTATAAAACCAAAGTAACTCGTTTCTCCCTTAAAGAATGCGCTTCCCACTACAGTGAAGACCTTCATCTCAAGAAACGGAATATCGTCTTGAAGTAAGATGATGGAATAGATCCAAATTAAAACACTAATTGCTAATAAAGTCCACCCGATCTTTTTAAAAGAATGAGGTAATAAAAATTTTGTTTCCATAGTTAGTTGGTTATAAAGTTGATTCAAATGTAATAAAAACTTTTCAATATGTAAGAAATACTTTACATTTAGACATGACTTCTTTACTTATATAATTCCTTAACGCTAAATAATTCGCACCCGAATCCCCCTTCTTCAGCCTGATTGAAGGTGAATATTCTGAACTACTCTTTCATTTTTTGTACTTTTGAAGCCTAGAAATCATACTTATTCTTATGTTTCAATTCAAACAATTCACTGTACAACAAGACCAATGTGCCATGAAAGTGGGTACAGATGGTGTGCTTTTAGGTGCTTGGACGCCTGTTGACCACAATCCCAACAAAATATTAGATATTGGTACGGGCACGGGACTCATCGCCTTGATGTTGGCACAGCGCACTACTGCGGAACAAATTGACGCTGTTGAAATCGATGCAGAAGCACATGAACAAGCCATAGACAATTTTGAAAATAGTCCGTGGGGAGATCGATTATTCTGTTACCATGCTGGATTAGAAGATTTTGCCAACGAAATGGATGAAGAATACGATCTAATTGTGTCCAATCCTCCTTTTTACAGTGAAGATTACTACTCTAATGACACAAAAAGAGATCAAGCTCGTTTTCAAGATTCACTGCCTTTTGAATTATTAATTGAAGCTGTGGAGTATTTTTTATCCGAAGAAGGGGTCTTTAGCATTATTGTACCTGCTAAAGAAGAAGAGCGCATCATGTATTTAGCGGCAGAGTTTGAGATCTACCCGATGCGCGTAACCCGTGTAAAAGGAACACCTACTAGTGAGATAAAACGCAGCTTACTTGCCTTTTCAAGAAAGCGCATAGAGAAAATTCCTCTAAATGAGTTGACAATTGAAGAAAAAAGACACTGTTACACCCCCGAATTCACCACCCTTGTTCAGAATTTTTATCTAAAATTATAGCATTACAAGTTTTTATAACTGCTATTCAAAATATTTTACAGAAATTTGCTCTAGAATAATTCAAGTAAACGGATATAGAAAACAAGTTAAGTCTTCCGTTACTTCATAAAAACAGAACCATGATTTTCAATGTTACTTCTTTGATGATGCCACTACTGATGAACACAATGTGTTCACCCTTTTGTTATGGCCGAAAAGTCAATGAATTAACCTGATATAAAGTAGGATAAATTAGTTGAAGTCTCATCGGTCAAACGGTGGGGCTTTTTTTTATGTCTTTTTTCAACCAAAAATCTAAATCACAATGAGCAATTTCAATTTTTCAACACAAGCTTTACACGCAGGTCACCAAGTAGGACAAACAGCAGGATCGAGAGCGGTTCCTATCTATCAAACATCTTCTTATGTTTTTGAAAACGCCGACCATGCAGCAGGGGCCTTCAACTTATCCGTACCTGCCTATATTTATACGCGATTAAACAACCCCACCAATGACATTTTAGAACAGCGATTAGCTACCTTAGAGGGTGGGATTGGCGCGGTTGTCACCGCTTCTGGCGCATCAGCCATTAGCACTACATTACTCACCTTGTTAAAAGCGGGTGATCACATCGTTGCCTCAAACAGTTTATATGGTGGCACGTATAACTTACTAAATGTTACCCTTCCGCGATTGGGGATTCACACCACTTTTGTCGACCCTTCTGATTGTGCTAATTTCACCAAGAATATTCAACAAAACACCAAGGTTCTCTTTGTTGAAAGCTTAGGAAACCCCAAGCTTGATGTTCTCGATTTAAAGGGAATTGCGCAAATAGCCAAAACGCATCACTTGCCTTTTATAGTAGACAATACGGTTCCTTCACCTGCATTATTACGTCCTATTGAACACGGTGCAGATATCGTCGTTCACTCCTTAACCAAGTACATTTCGGGTAATGGCACAGCCTTAGGGGGCGCAATCATTGATGCAGGAACATTTGATTGGAGCAGTGGGAAGTTTCCAGAATTCACTGAACCGGCTGCTGGTTACCACGGGTTAATCTACCACGAAGCATTAGGACGTGCAGCATTCATTGCCAAGATTCGCTTAGAGGGATTACGCGATTTAGGTGCTGCGTTAAGTCCTTTCAATGCCTTTCAAATAATACAAGGTTTAGAAACCTTACCTATTCGCCTTCAAAAACACAGTGAAAACGCCCTAGTTCTAGCCCAATGGCTTGAAAAACAAGAGACTGTTGCTTGGGTAAACTATCCAGGATTACCCTCAAGTCCGTATCATACACTGGCGAAAACTTATTTACCTCATGGACAAAGTGGTGTAATCACTTTCGGTCTAAAACAAGGCTTCGAAGCGGCTAAGAAAGTAGCAAATCATACCCAATTATTTTCTTTAGTAGCCAATATTGGTGATACAAAATCGCTAATTATTCACCCTGCTTCCACGACGCATCAACAATTGACCCTCGACGAACAAAAAGCCACAGGAGTTACGCCTGATCTAGTACGACTTTCAGTCGGTCTGGAATCAGTAGAGGACTTAAAACAGGATTTAGATCGCGTTTTCCAAACCCTGTAATTTCTTTCCTTCTCTCCTAATTTTACAACAAACCAAAAACGAGTAAACTCAAACAATGTCACACTTGAACCTTATAGAAATCCCCGATTATCTTTTACCCGACCAAACCAAACAAACCTTGTATTTAAGTTATGAGTTATTTGGTCAACCGTTACATGAAGCCCCTGTGGTCTTGGTCAATCATGCCTTAACAGGAAACAGTACAGTGACGGGGAAAAACGGATGGTGGAACAAAATCATTGGTCAAGATCAAGTGATTGATTTGGCGAAGTACACGGTGCTTGCGTTTAATATTCCCGGCAATGGATATGAGCAAAAGGAACCACACCTATGCGTCAGGTACGACGCATTTACAACCGAAGTCATTGCCTCATTATTTTGGATCGGGATTGATCGTTTAGGACTTACAACGCTCTACGCTGTGATTGGCGGAAGTTTAGGGGGTAGTATTGCTTGGGAAATGGCACTTCAGCGCCCTAAATCAATTGGTCACTTAATTCCAATCGCAACCAATGTACAGGCCTCTGACTGGTTAATTGGGCAAGTACACGTACAGGAAACCATCCTCAATAACTCAAGTCACCCTATAGAAGATGCGCGCAAACACGCGATGCTCCTTTATCGGACACCTGAATCCCTTGCCCAGAAATTCAATAGACACTACGAGGAAAAGCAATACGCTATTGAAGGTTGGCTTACCTATCACGGTAAAGCGTTGAAAAGTAGATATCAACTATCGGCTTATCGCCTAATGAATCACCTATTGAAAACCATAGGACAACGATTCACTGTGGATCAATTACTCGTCTTTAGCCAAGAAACGACAGCGAATATTACGCTAATAGCCATAGATTCGGACTATATGTTTACCAGAAAAGAACAGTTGCAAACCTATGAGGCCTTACTGCAATATGGGGCAACTATCAATTATAAAGAAATACAATCTATACACGGTCACGATGCTTTTCTCATTGAATACGAGCAACTAAACCGTCTATTACAACCCTTATTTTAAAGCAATACAATCATGAAAATAGTAAAGTTTGGCGGAAAATCACTTGCATCAGGGCAAGCTTTCGACAACGTCATACAGATCGTACAAAAAAAAGCAGCACAAGACACAATTGCTCTAGTTGTTTCTGCTATTGGAGATACTACGGACACCCTCGAATCTATCCTAGATTTAGCCAAGAATCAAGAAGATTATCTCTCGTCATTTCTTGCTTTTCAGACGAGATCGTATCACCTAGGGATAGACCTACAGGAGGAGTTTACCCTTTTACAAAAGCTCTTTGAAGGAGTTTCACTAATAGAAGACTACAGCCTAAAAATAAAAGATAACGTATTAGCACAAGGAGAACTTATAGCGAGTAAAGTAGTGACTCATCACTTGGTTGAACAAGGCATACCCGCTGTAGCGGTAGACAGTCGTCATTTTTTCGTTACTGATGCATCCTTCGGTCAGGCACAAGTGCAAGAGGAAGTTTCCAAAGCCAAAACAACTGTATACTTCAAGAGTTTAGATCCTCAAGCACTTGCTGTGGTGACTGGCTTTATTGGAGCCACCGATAAAGGAGAAACCACTACTTTAGGTAGAAATGGCAGCAATTATTCTGCTGCTCTACTTGCTAATTTCACCGCAGCTGACGAATTGCAAAACTATACTCACGTTGATGGGATCTATACTGCTAATCCAGACTGGGTAAAAAACGCTCAAAAAATCGATGAACTTCATTTCGATGAAGCGAATGAACTTGCCAATTTTGGCGCGTCAATTTTGCATGCGAAGACTATTTTACCCCTATTACCCAACAAAATTCCCCTTCGCATTTTAAATACCTTGAATCCAGCAAACAAGGGTACTTTAATCTCTGCTAATCCGAGTAAGAAAGGAATCAAATCGCTTTCAGTACAATCGAATGTATCCTTAATTCAACTAGAAGGACGTGGTTTACTGGGCATTGTTGGTATAGACGCACGTATCTTTACAGCGCTAGCCCATGCCGGAATCAGCATTGGTGTAATCTCACAGGGATCATCTGAGCGAGGATTGGGTTTTACGGTAGAAAGCAAAGACGCTTCCTTGGCGCTTGAAGTACTCAAAAAAGAGTTTCAACCCGATTTCTACACCAAAGATGTTGATCAGATTACACTTCATCCCGATATAGCTATTATTTCAATTATTGGACAAGACCTTAGCACTTTTGATAAGCCTTATGCTGCTTTGGTCAAAAACAAAATTACGCCCATCCTCTTTCACAATACCGTAACAGGAAAAAATGTTAGCTTAGTTGTACGCAAAGAAGAGGCGAAAAAAGCGCTAAATGTTATTCATGGACAGATATTTGGTATTGCCAAGAAAATTAACCTTGCTGTTTTTGGTCATGGTTTAGTGGGAGGCACCTTGATTGATCAAATCTTGACTTCCGCAACATCAATCGAAGCAAAGAAAGACATCGCATTGAACCTTTTTGCCATTGGAAATTCCAAACAAGTGCTCCTATCTGATACGGGTATCACGGGAGATTGGCGTGGCCAATTAGCTCAGAAAGGAACACCTTATGCAATAGAAGATGTAATCGCCTTTGCAGAACAACATCATTTGGAAAATCTAATCGCCATAGACAATACCGCATCGACCTCCTTTGTTTCACACTACATTCAACTGGTGGAAGGTGGATTCGATTTGATTTCGTCTAATAAAATTGCGAATACGATTTCGTATTCCTTTTATCAGCAACTGCGTCAAACGCTAAAAAACAATCACAAAGAATATTTATACGAAACAAATGTGGGTGCGGGACTTCCCTTGATTGACACCATTAAATTACTGCATCTATCTGGTGAGAATATCACGCGTATCAAAGGGATTTTTTCAGGTAGTCTAAGCTATATTTTCAATCGCTATTCCACAACAGACCTACCGTTTAGTACGATCTTACAGGAGGCGATTGACAAAGGATATACAGAGCCCGATCCTAGAGAAGATTTATCGGGTAATGATGTAGGACGCAAGTTGCTTATTCTTGCTCGTGAATTAGATTTACAAAATGAATTCGGAGAAATCGAAATTCAAAATCTGATTCCTCCAGCTTTGCAACGTTTAAAAACAGCTGATTTTCTGTCGCAACTTCAACAGCTTGATTCGTCCTTTGACGTTAGTAAAAAAGCGCTAAAACCAGCTACCGTTTTGCGTTATGTAGGAGAGCTATCGGGTGATTTACAGCAAGACAAAGGAATTTTAGAAACCAAATTAATTGCAGTACCTCTCAATTCTGCATTGGGGCAATTACAAGGTTCTGATAGTTTGTTTGAAATCTACACCGAGAGTTATGGAGAAAACCCCATTATCATTCAAGGAGCGGGAGCGGGAGCCTCTGTAACAGCTAGAGGCGTATTTGGAGATATTCTCCGCTTAGCCGATAAATAAGCGTCTCGCTTTAAAAATAGACTATACTTCACTTTATAGTAAACCGAGAAAAGAGCGTGGTTTATCTCTTTTTCTGGTTGTTGTTTATTCTAAATTTCAATAAAAATGTCTCTCAGATGAGAGACATTTTTTATTTTAACCACGTTTTGACCATTTGTTCGAATACCCCTGTTTCGTATCCCACTTCTATATGGGCTACCTTTCCTTCAGCATCAAAGAAAATATAACTTGGTGTACCTTCAATTTTGTACTTTGCATTCATCAAACTCATACGTCCTTCCTTGTTCCAAAGCATTATGCCTTTACTGCCCTTTAATTCGTAATACATTTGCATGGCCTCTTCTCCGTCGTCGACATAATACGTTACATAGGTCACTTTATCTTTTACTTCTTCAGCTAATTTTGACGTATGAGGAGCTGCTTCTTGACAAGCGCCACATTGTATCGTTGAAAATTCTAAAATAACCGGTTTACCTTGAAAAAAATCACTAAACGCTACTGTATTTCCTTTGTGATCTAAGGCTGTAAAATCGTAAAACGAATCACCTAATTCCAATTGTTTATAGTTTACCAATGCGTCGAGGTAAAGGACTTCTTTGCTCTGTTTGTACTTTGGTTTGACTAAATTCAACAAGTGTCTCAATTGATCCTCTGTATATCTATCTTTCACATATTGGAGCATAGCGCGTCCGTAGGGTGTATTGATGTGCTTTTCTATAAAAACGTAATCAATTTGATTTACTTGCCTGTAGATTTTGGTCATCTTACCTAAAGGTTCTACTTGATTGTAATAGATATATTGTATGCTATCCCTTTTACCTTGATTCCAAAGGTCCATCGCTTCTTGCTGTATTTTGTTTCCTTCTAAGCGCAAAGCTCTACTTGCTAAATAATTTTCATAGCGCAGCTGATCATTTTTTGAATTTATTGCGCGAATATCTTGAGAAAAGTTATCCATCGATCCTTCAATCACTACAGCTTCATTACCCAAAAAGAAACGAGTGTTTTTATGCCCACTCGCATCGCTTACCAACAAATAAACCGTTGCTGGCGCTTCTATTAATTGCAATTCAATTTCGAAATTCTCTCCTTGTTTTGCGATTTCTTCTTCTTGATTTCCACTAACAAGAAAAAGTCTTGCATCCTCCGTTAGTCCTTTTAACTTGCCTTTGATATGCAATTTTTCTTGCGCCATACTTAGTGTTGATAGCGCAAGCATTAAAAATAAAAGGGTCGTTTTTTTCATTATTTAGTTGTGTATTAGATTGGTTATCTCGCAATTTACCATTTTTTAAACGACTGACAAGGTATTTTTTCTCTGCCTAATTCCTTCCCTTATCCCTAGTAAAAATCACTACCTAACTTTCATTTGTTTTTAATAATTTTAAGAACTCTAGTCGCTTTGTTCATTTTCCTTTTTGGGGACGATGTACACAGCATAAAAAAAAAGAAAGCCATGAAAAAAAGAATGTTATTCCTCGTCTTAGGATGCAGTGCGCTTTTAGCTGTATGCTCCTGCGACCAACGCAAAGAATACCTTAGTGCGGATACTGCAGCAAGTTCAGCATTAGCTGATTCTCCTTCCGTGCAAAAATCAGAAGGTCAACAAGCGATAGCGCGCAAAATAATCAAAAATGGCAATATCCGTTTCGAGACTTCCCATGCACTAGAAACGCGCAAAGAGATTACTGCTAATTTAACTCGGTATCAAGGGTATCTTGCCCAAGACAATGCCGAAACTTACGGCAACCGCATTACCTATACGCTCACCTTACGCGTTCCGGCAGAAAATTTTGAGTTGCTTCTTGCCTCTATTTCAACTACCGCAAAAAAAATAGAACAACAAGATGTTCAAGCCACAGATGTAACGGAAGAATTTATCGATGTTGAATCGCGTCTACACACGAAAAAAGAGTTGGAAAACCGCTATAAAGCCTTATTAAACAAAGCGAATAAAATAGAGGAAATCTTGGCAATTGAAAAAGAAATCGAAGCCTTGAGATCGGATATTGAGTCGTATGAAGGTCGATTAAACTACTTAAAAAACAGTGTGGCTTATAGCACACTTACCGTTGTATTTTACGAAAAAACACAACCTACAACAACAGCATTTGGTTCTGAATTTTTGACGGCATTTAAAGAAGGTTGGAGCAATCTCGTTTCCTTTACTTTAGGGTTGTTTTACATTTGGCCTTTTATTCTTATCACGTTGGGAGTTTTATACCTCGTTAGACGCCGTATAAAACGTAGAAAAAACAAAAAAAATGAAGCTTCTGCCTAGAAACAGAAAAACAAAGACAATTTAAATATAGTTTCACGCGCAAAAATTGCACATATCTAAATATTACTTATTTTTGTTGTCACAACTGATAAACTTAAGAATATTATGAAACCAGATTTATTTCAGGCACCCGATTACTATCTTTTAGATGATTTGCTTACAGAAGAGCACAAATTGATTCGCGATGCAGCGAGAGCATGGGTAAAAAAAGAAGTATCTCCAATTATTGAAGAATATGCTCAAAAAGCAGAATTCCCAAAACAAATCATCAAAGGTTTAGGTGAAATTGGAGGATTTGGTCCTTATATTCCAACAGAATACGGAGGAGCAGGATTAGACCAAATTTCGTATGGTTTACTTATGCAAGAAATTGAAAGAGGTGATTCAGGTGTACGTTCAACATCATCTGTACAATCATCTTTAGTAATGTATCCGATTTGGAAATACGGTAACGAAGAACAACGCAATAAATACTTACCCAAATTAGCAACTGGAGAAATGATCGGTTGTTTTGGTTTAACGGAGCCTGACCATGGTTCAAACCCTGGGGGGATGATCACCAACTTCAAAGATATGGGTGATCACTACCTATTAAACGGAGCTAAGATGTGGATTTCAAATGCACCTTTCGCTGATATCGCTGTAGTTTGGGCGAAAAACGAAGAAGGTAGAATTCACGGATTAATCGTAGAAAGAGGAATGGAAGGTTTCACAACACCTGAAACCCATAACAAATGGTCATTAAGAGCTTCTGCAACAGGAGAGCTTATTTTTGACAACGTAAAAGTTCCTAAAGAAAACTTATTACCTAACAAATCAGGATTAGGAGCACCTCTAGGATGTTTAGATTCTGCACGTTACGGAATTGCTTGGGGAGCTATTGGAGCAGCGATGGATTGTTATGATACGGCTTTGCGTTACTCAAAAGAGCGCATCCAATTTGACAAACCGATCGGAGCTACACAATTACAACAAAAGAAATTAGCAGAGATGATCACTGAAATCACCAAAGCACAATTATTAACTTGGCGTTTAGGTGTTTTGAGAAATGAAGGAAGAGCAACAACAGCACAGATTTCTATGGCAAAACGCAACAACGTAGCGATGGCATTAGAAATTGCACGTGATGCACGTCAAATGTTAGGAGGTATGGGTATCACAGGTGAGTATTCAATTATGCGTCACATGATGAACCTTGAATCAGTTGTAACATATGAAGGAACACATGACATTCACTTGTTAATTACAGGTATGGATGTCACAGGATTTCCTGCATTCAAGTAGTCTAGCTTATAACAAAATAGATAAACTTTATATAAAGAGCTTCTCCTTACCGAGAAGCTTTTTTATTTTTGTACAAATACTTTACCCATTATGAACATTCAAACCGTCAATCAGCTCCTTACGCCAGAGCGTCAGGCATTATTAGAGCATCCTTTATATCAAAAAATAACTACAATTGCTCATCTACAACAATTTATGGAAGGGCATGTGTATGCGGTATGGGATTTTATGTCTTTACTCAAAGCCCTACAACAAAAGCTAACGTGTACAACTACACCTTGGTTTGCTTCGCCTTACCCACAGACGCGTTATTTAATCAACGAAATTGTCTTAGCAGAAGAATCAGACCTCGCCATGGATGGACAGCGCTTAAGCCACTTCGAAATGTATGTAGACGCCATGCAAGGGGCGCAAGCTGATACTCAAACAATTGCTAATTTCCTCCAACAACTTCAAGAAGGTACAACCATTGCTCAAGCCATTGCAGAACTAGCAGTTGATCAAGATATCAAAGACTTTTTAACCTTTACATTTGATGTGATTGCACAAGGAAAACCACATGAAATCGCCGCTGCCTTCACATTTGGTCGCGAGGATTTAATTCCCGATATGTTCACAGAAATCTTAAAAGGGTTTCAACTTAACTTTCCCGAAACAGACTTGTCAAAATTAATTTATTACTTTGAGCGTCATATCGAATTAGATGGAGATGAGCATGGACCGATGGCGATGCAAATGATCAGTGAACTATGTGGTACGGAGGAGCAAAAATGGCAAGATGTCATTCGCGTATCCAAAGAAGCCTTAGTAAAACGATATGGCTTATGGAATGCGATTGAGCGAGCTATCGAAACAAATTAATTAATCTAACATATAAAAACACAAGGCTATGAGTCCATTAAAAGGAAAAAATGCAATTATCACAGGTGGTGGTAGAGGATTAGGAAAGGCTACAGCACTTGCCTTTGCAAAAGAAGGAATTAACGTGGCAATCACCGGTAGAAACGAAGAACGCCTCAAACAAACAGTAGAAGAACTAACAGCACTAGGAGTAAAAGCCACATATGCCGTATTTGATGTAGTAGATAAAGCAGCTACACATACAGCAATTGCTAAAGTAATCGATCGCTTAGGAGGTGTAGATATTTTGGTAAACAATGCGGGAATTTCAGAATTTGGAAAATTTACAGACATGCCTGCGGATCGTTGGGAAGAAATCTTACTAACCAATGTCATGGGAGTGTACAATGTAACGCGTGAGGTGTTACCTCATTTACTTGCAAAAAACGAAGGTGACATCTTCAATGTTGCCTCAACTGCAGGCTTAAATGGAAATCCATCAACCTCTGCGTATTCAGCATCTAAATTCGCTGTCATTGGTTTATCAGAGTCTTTAATGAAAGAGGTGCGAAAAAACAATATTCGCGTGTGTACCTTAACACCAAGTACGATAGCATCCGATATGTCGATTGAGTTAGGTCTAACGGATGGTAATCCCGATCACATCTTACAACCAGAAGATTTTGCAGAACTACTTGTAGCGACCTTAAAGCTACCGAGAAGAGCCCTGTTAAAAACAGCCTCTTTATGGACGACAAATCCAGTATAACAGATAAAAAAGCTACCTTTGGGATAGCTTTTTTTTTATCCATTTTTTTTTCGCCGCGAATTATAATTGACAATATGTTAGTACATTTGTACACGTTTTTATATGATATAAATCTATGGTTCGCAAACTTATACGCTTTATTTTTAAGCTTGTGTTGTGGTTCTTTGCGTTAAGCATTCTTTCCGTTATTTTTTTTCGTTTTGTTCCAATCCCCTACACCCCTTTAATGTTTATACGCTTGTATGAACAGAAGAAGGATGGTAAATCATTTAAATTGGAGCACGATTGGGTTTCTATCGACCAGATGAGTCCGAACCTACAAAAGGCGGTAATCGTCAGTGAAGACGGACACTTTTTGAGTCACAATGGATTTGACTTCAAAGCGATTGAAAAGGCGATGAAAAACAACGAAAAAGGCAAGCGCATCAAAGGAGGAAGTACAATTTCCCAACAAACGGCTAAGAACGTTTTTCTATGGCCAGGTCGAAGTTACATTCGCAAGGGTTTTGAGGCTTATTTCACGGTGCTAATTGAATTATTCTGGTCTAAAGAACGCATCTTAGAAGTTTACCTCAACAGTATTGAGATGGGAGATGGTGTTTACGGTGCAGAAGCGGCGGCTCAACATTGGTATAAGAAGAGTGCAGCTAAGCTTAGCGTACAAGAAGCGGCGGGTTTGGCGGTAATCTTACCCAGTCCGAGACGCTATAATCCGGTACAGTCAGGCCCTTATGTAAGCAAGAGAAAGCAGACCATCGCCAAATACATCAAGGGATATGGCCCTTTGGATTTAAAAGGCAAAAAGAAATAAACCTTTACATTTTGTCCATTTTATTTCCTGTTTAGCTAGATTTTTTATAACTTTAATCAAACTTAAATATTTTTGTTATGAAAAAAATTGTATTATCATTAGCTATTGGTGGATTGTTATTTGCTACATCTTGTAAAGAGAATAAATCGGAACCTACAGAAACGGATACTCTTCCAGCAACTGAATTAACAGAGGCAAAGTCGGAAGCTGAGGTTCAATTTGAAGAGGCAAAACAAGCACTTGAAGAGGCAGTAAAAAGTGGAGACAAAGCAGCTGAAGAAGCAGCTAGAAAAACGCTAGACGAGGCACAAAAAGCATGGGAGGCTACAAAAGCTAAAACAGAAGAAGTAGTGAACCAAGTTGGTGAAAAAACAGAAGAATTAAAAGAGGAAGCTGCAAAATCACTTGAGGAGGCCAAAGGAAAAGTAAAAGACCTTAAAGAAGAGGCCAAAGAAACAAAAGAAAATGTAAATGACGCCGCAAAAGAAGCGCAAAAAGGCTTGGAAAATGCAGCAGATAAACTGAAAAAATAAACCGATAAAGGATCTGGAAACAGGTCCTTTTTTTATGTATTCCTTTTAAAAAAAATCGAACTTTTTTAAGATTGAAATCAATTTTATCATTTATTTATCACCCAAATTTAGGGTACTTTCTCCCTTTTTCGTACCTTGTAAAGAACTAAAAATCAAACACTATGAAAACAAACATTGGTCTAAAAGACGACGTAAGACAAAAAATAACTGACATTCTCGCTCGATTATTAGCAGATGAATTTGTGCTTTATACGAAAACGAGAAACGCACATTACAACGTAGAAGGCATTGACTTTCATTCGATGCATTTATTCTTTCAAACACAATACGAAGCTACCATTGTGGACGTAGATGCTATTGCAGAGCGAATTCGCCACTTAGGACATTACGCACCTAGCAGCTTAAAAGAATACCTTGCCTTAACTCAACTAGCTGAATCTAGAGATAATGCAGGCAACGACAGTGCCTCATGGATTAAGGATCTATGCAAGGATCACGAAGCGATTATCATCTATTTGAGAGAAAATATTGATGGTATTGACGATATGCACGATCAAGGAACTGCAGATTTCTTAACTGGATTATTAGAAAAACACGAAGAAGCAGCATGGATGCTACGCGCACATATCAAGTAATTTTCAATTCTATACTTATTGTAGAGGTTTGTCTTCAAAAGGCAAACCTTTTTTTGTTATTTTTACGGTCAACCCAGAACAAAACAGAAAAATGAAACGATTGATTATGCTTGGAGCTCTAATTTTATTACAGCTAGCATGCACCACACCTAAAACAGAAAAAGACAAAGCCCTTATATTTCAAAAAAGTTTGAATAAAGAATTTTCCGACAAGGAAACTTCACCTCTTGTACCTGATGCCTTAAAAAAATTTAAAGGACTTGATTTTTTCCCTGTAAATGAACGTTTTATCATCGAAGCTACATTCAAGCGCACGCCAGATGAATTGCCCTTTGAAATGCCAACCACGACAGAACGCAAACCAATTTACGTCAAGTATGGGGAAGCTACTTTTAGTCTAAATGGCAAACAGCAAACCTTAGCTCTTTTCCAAGACATTAATCTTCGTAATCAAAAAGAGTACGAGAAACACCTCTTCCTTCCTTTTACGGATCTAACTTCAGGTGTTAGTACCTATGGAGGTGGACGCTATATTGATTTAGAAATACCCGAAGGAGACTTAATTATTTTAAATTTTAATTTGGCTTATAATCCATATTGTGTGTATAACCCAAAATTTTCCTGTCCAATTCCACCGGAACAAAATTTCATTAATGCAGAAATCAACGCGGGCATTAAAGATTACAAATACAACTAATAAAAAACCTCATCCAAAGTAGATGAGGTTTTTTTTGTGGTCATAGGAACCGATTATTTTAATTTCTTTACTCCCATATTGTACAAAGTAAAAGCTTGTAAGTCAACATGCTCTTGAATTTGTTGTGCAATTGATTTACCCGCACCATGTCCAGCATTGGTTTCAATGCGGATCAGCATTGGATTTTGTCCTTTGTCTTTTGCCTGTAATTCAGCAGCAAATTTAAAGCTGTGTGCAGGAACAACACGATCATCGTGATCACCAGTTGTCACCATTGTTGCAGGATAATTTTCTTCTTTTACATTATGTAAAGGAGAGTATCCTTTTAAGTACTCAAACATTTCTTTGCTATCTTCTGCTGTACCGTAATCATACGCCCATCCAGCTCCTGCAGTAAACGTATGGTAACGCAACATATCCAACACACCCACTGCAGGTAGAGCGACTTTCATTAAGTCAGGACGTTGTGTCATTGTTGCTCCAACTAATAACCCTCCATTTGATCCACCTTTGATTGCTAAGAAGTCTGATGACGTGTATTTATTGTCAATTAGGTATTGCGCTGCTGCAATGAAATCGTCAAACACATTTTGCTTTTGCAATTTTGTTCCAGCCACATGCCATGCTTTACCATATTCACCACCTCCTCTAAGGTTTGGCACTGCATACACTCCACCGTTTTCTAACCAAATTGCATTAGCAATACTAAATGAAGGCGTTAAGCTAATATTGAACCCTCCATAAGCATATAGCATAGTCGGGTTTTTACCGTTCAGTTCGATTCCTTTTTTGTACGTAATAATCATTGGAACTTTTGTTCCATCTTTTGACGTATAGAATACTTGTTTCGATTCATACTGCGTAGCATCGAATTTTACTTTTGGTTGTTCATATACGTTTGAAGCTCCTTCTTTTACATCTAACGCATAGATCGTACCTGGCGTGATGTAGTTAGTGAAAGAATAATACAAGGTTGTATCTTCTTTTTTACCACTAAATCCACTTGCTGTTCCAATCCCTGGCAATTCGATTGTTCTCACTTCTTTACCGCTATAGTCATACTGTTTTACCATAGAAACAGCGTCTTTCAAATAGCTAGCAAAAATGAATCCTCCACCTTTTGTTGGAGACAATACATTTTCGGTTTCAGCAATAAAATCAGTCCAATTTGCTTGTTGTGGTTTCGTCACATCTGCCGTTACTACACGTGAGTTAGGTGCTTTAAAATCAGTTACAATATACAGCTTACCGTCTTTACTATCTAATACACCGTTACTACTGTCAAAATTGCTAACCAACGTTACGATTGGACTATTTGCTTTCGTCAAATCTTTGATGTACAATTCATTTCCGTAGGTTGAGTTAGCTGCAGTAATCACTAAATACTGATTATCACCTGTTACGTAACCACCTACATATCTTCTCTTTTGATCTTTACCAAAAATTAAGGCATCTTCTTTTTGAGCTGTTCCTAATTTGTGGTAGTATAACTTGTGTTGATCCGTTTTAGCAGACAACTCACTTCCTTGTGGTTTGTCATAGCTTGAGTAGTAGAATCCTTCATTTTTATACCAAGAAACACCACTAAACTTCACATCTACTAAAGCATCGCCAATTGTTTCTTTTGTTTCCGTATCGATCACGATCACCTTTCTCCAGTCACTTCCTCCTTCAGAAATAGCGTAAGCAGCCTTACTTCCGTCTTCAGAGAAATCAATACTTCCTAAAGAAGTTGTTCCATCCGTAGAAAACTTGTTAGGATCTAAGAATACTTCCTCTTTTCCTGCTTCGTCTTTACGATACAAAATGGATTGATTTTGCAATCCATCATTTTTGAAAAAATACGTGTATTTTCCTTCTTTAAATGGCGCACCAATTTTCTCATAATTCCATGCTTCTTCCATTTGTTTTTTCAGTTGATCTCTAAATGGAATTTGAGCTAAATAACCGTAAGTTACTTCATTCTGTGCTTTAACCCAAGCTGCAGTTTCTTCGGAACGGTCATCTTCTAACCAGCGATAAGGGTCAGCTACTTCAACCTCGAAGTAAGTATCTACTACCTCTCCTTTTTTCGTTTCAGGATATTGAATATCCGCCACCTGTTCCTTTGCTCCTTCATTTTTACATGAAATAATCAAAGTTGCTACAAGAAGTGTCATAAACGATTTTCTCATAATAAATAATTCTGTTTTAAAATTTCTGTGAAAGTAAATATATTAATAATAAATGCAAAAGCAAGGCATTACACCTTGCTTTCTACAAATATAAACCAATTAAGGCGGCTACTTAATGGGCGTGATTGTGATCCTCGTGATCGTGATCGTGATCACCGTCTCCTGCTCCACTTGGTACTATTTCGATATTTCTAAACACCATGGTTTGGTTTCCTGCTTTGTCTAATACTTTTACAGCAAAATGATATTTCCCTGGTGTTGCATTTTCTGCAATAACAATTTCATGATGGTGAATTTGATCATTCTTTACTCCTCCTAAATCCCAAGTATTATTATACGCAAATGGCTTTGTTTCTGCCAGCGCTTTTATTGCATGGGTATGGTTTTCACCAGAGTGATCGTGTCCATTAAAATTATTGTGTATATCCACATTATACGATCCCAATCCTTCGTTATCGGAAACGATCATATCAAAATGAATGTCTTTTCCTGCTTCTAATTTAGCGCCTTCTTTTGGGGCAACTAAATCAACTACTGGTTTTTCTGTATCGGTATTATCATCACTTGAACATGAAGTGAACGCGAATAAACTTGCAATCGAAACTGCTGCTAAATATTGTATTTTTTTCATTGTTTAAAATTTAAATGTTCTTGTTGATCTTCTTTTGTTGTTGTTTCCTTTTCATACTTTCACGGTCTTGGTGGTCCACGATTAAAGTAAAACCAAGCAGGAAGCTGTTCAACAATTTCACTTGGGATTAATACAACGGTAGTATAACGAATTAGTGGGACGAGCTCAATATGTGATTCTGGCACTTCAATGGCCGGGTGAATCTTACCTAAGTCTTGATCGCAGTAGTGAATTTTACTACCATCAACCCACTCTAAACCTCGATTTCGCTTTCCAAACTCATGTTCAATGATAACATAGTGCAGTAAGTTGCTAATCAGTGGAACGAAAAATATAACCACTAAAGCGAAGTACCTACTAACACCCTTGTTAGTTTGCTTCATTAAAAGGGTATTTGAATCATTAATTGGATGGATCTACCTAATTCTGGAATGCCTAATGGTCGATAAAAACTCATGTGATTTAGTATTTTGGCATCCAAGATATTCGTTGCTGTCAAACTGGTTTTGGCTTCTATCTTACCCAATCGGAGCGTTGAGGAGATTCCCATTCCATAACTCTGCGAGCTTGGAGTTACCTCTTCTCCCTGTGCAATTCGCTTTTGTTCAGCATACCATTTACCGTTTACAAACACCTCCGTTTGGTGAAACATTTTCCAATCGTTAAGGGTATAGCTCAGCTGTCCAAATAAATTGGCAGGTGTTGAAAAGGGCAACGGATAATTTCCTTTTTTTCCGTTGTCTATTTGTTTGTTGTAAATAAACTCAAACACTCCCTCTACCTGTAGGCGATTCCAAAAGCGCTTCTCAGCTTTCCACTCAAAGCCTGTAATTAAGGCCTTCGATTGGGTGTATTCATAGATTTGTCCGCTATCCGGCAGAATAGAGAACGTACCTGTAGGTTTTAGGAAGATGTAATTCGAAAAATAATACGCATAAGGGCTCAGTGTAGTACTGAAGGTTTCCGTTTTAACCGTTGCTCGAAAATCAAGGGCTATTCCCTTTTCAGGATCCAAGTTTGGATTTCCCTTTTCATGGCGAAAGGCTCCGTGATGTACCCCATTAGAGGCTAATTCAATTGCGGTAGGAAAGCGAAAATTCGTTCCTATTGTTCCTGCGATATTCACGCGTTCAGACCAGTCAAACTTTGCACCAATCATTCCATTAAAACTACTAAAATCGCGATTTTGTTTTACACTTCGCTGTGCATAATTCCCTGCAGTTACAGTAGTTTGTCCTTTTTCAATGAGATAATCATAGAGGATCTCATCGTAAAACGGTTTCACGTGTATACTGGCATAATCTGCTCGAACACCTGCTTCCCAAGTAAATCGATCATTGACAAAATATTCATACATCCCAAAAGCACCTACACCGAATTTATTGAACTTCGGCAACAAAAAGCCATACCCTCCAATCGTGTTATTTTGGTAATTCTGTTGAATGCCCACGGTAAGTTTGTGTTCATTCGAAAAGATGTGCTCATATTTAACAGCGGCATCGAACGTATTTAAGACAAATTCCAACTCTACGTTCGGATTAGTTGCCGGTGGCGACTGATTAGAGAAATGCGAGTGAAACAAGCTGTTTTCTTGTCTTTTATTATTTTGAAAAGCCAATAAAACACTTATTTTTTGATTGGCAGACAAATCCCAAGTTGCCGTATTCGTCACTTTAAAGTGATTCACGGATTGGTTGGGTAGTTCAATATTTCTGTGGTTTCCATCATCCTGTACTGCTTCTATATTGGGAATTCCATGAGCTCCTGGAAAAAAACCACTTTTATCGAAGACATTGCTAATACTCAAAATATTTTTAAAATTAGCCTCAACATACCCTAACTGTCCGTAAAGCGCTATGTTTTTGCCGGCTGTATTTTTCATTCGCTCTCCATAGATGGGAATGATTGTATTGAGGTAATCAATTTGCTTAATAGGCACGCGATAGTCTGCGTAATCCTGTCCTGTTACCTTTAGTTTATAGAAAAAACGCTCTCCTCGTTGCTTAACTTGAACCGAAGCTCCGACTGCATCATTGACTGATTTCCCGTAAACGATTGCCTTTCCATCGAAGCTGTGTACTTGTGGGATCTTTTCGTTGTTAATTTTAATCACTCCACCAATGGCGTCACTACCATATTCAATTGCACCAACCCCTTTAATTACTTCTACCTCTTCTGTACTCAAGGCATCGATTTCTAAACCGTGATCGGCGCCCCATTGCTGTCCTTCTTGTTTTGCTCCATTTTCCGCAACGGCCACCCGATTAAAACCTAAACCGCGAATAACAGGCTTAGATGCTCCTGCACCGATATCCATTGCATTAACTCCAGCGACCGATTCTAGCGTTTTCGCTAGTGATCCTGCAAATTTTTCTACCAATTGTTGATTCGATACTTTATCGACATGTTGAACGGAGTGTTTCCCTTGGCTAGAGACAACCACTTGATTCAAGACCGTTGAACTGTCTTTGAGGTGTAAGTCTAACTCTTGATCCCCTCGTACCTCTAATGCGAGGGTTAATGTTTCATAACCAAGATAAGAAACGGTCAATGCGTAAGAACCTGGAGGAAGGGGTTTCGATTGGAACTTTCCTTTGGCATCAGTCATAAAGGCCTGATCCCCTAACGCAATCGTTGCACCCAGTAAAGTTTCTCCGTGATAATCTGATACTCTTCCCTTGATTGTATAGGATTGTGCATGCAGGTTTAGCGCGCATAACAGCACCATCCATGTACATAGAATTTTCATTGTAGTAGGTATGTTTAATTAATAAAAAACTGCCTGTACAGCAAGTGAACGGGCTAAAAATCTAAAAAATTAAACGAATACTGGAGGGGCTCGAAGGGAGTAATAAACGTGAGAAAGTGGAGTAAACAATAACGTCATCTCCTCTTGAACCTGTTGGATGGTTTGATAGGCAATCCCTTGCCATTCCATATAAACGGGTTCTAATCCTGAAGTAGGAATACTATCACAAACAAAACAGTGATCGACATGCCCGTGGTCTTCGATAAACTGGGCACTGTTATTGTTTCCACGACCTTCTGTATAATGTGCATGTGTACGGTGTTCACTTTCATAAGCCACCGCAGTAGAAATGTGTTGATAGCTGTGTACCAATTGAAATACAGTGGTAAACATAAAAGCTACCACAAGTAATATCCTTGCTATCATTTTTTTTCTACTCATACGTGGACAAATATAGTATAGATTCTTTAGTTAGCCATTTTTTTTGTATTTTTTTATCGTTTTACGTCCTATTCTTTGCTTTTTTTCTTATTCATGACCGAAAAAGAAGAAGGTCATCCCTAGCACGTAGATTGCGTTTCCTGCATCGAATTTAATTAAAATGTAGGATATACACTTCTAAAAACCGTTCCTTTTACCATTTCACAACAATTTCTTCACCTCTGCTATACACTGATCAAATAAAACCATCCAAGAACATCTACTAAATTTTAGCCAAAAAAACCTTTTTGTGAATCTAAAAGAATCGTATTCTCTATTATAAAGGGAAAAAGTTGTAAATTATTCTCAATTAAATAAGAGAATCGAAGCCATACTAAAGAAAACTCTTTTACAAAATGAAGCTTATTATACGATTTAAATATCTCATATTTAACAATTAATACATTTTTATAAAACAAAATTATCTTAACATTAAAATAATAAGCCATAAAGCTTTTTTATCTTTGTGTTTCGTCTTAATCTGAACGCAATGAAGAGTAAGTTACTAGGTAGCATTTTAATTATTGCAGGCTCCTCCATTGGTGGGGGAATGCTTGCCATGCCAATAACATCCGCTGGTGTTGGTTTTTTGGGAACCACTGTACTACTAGGTGTTATTTGGTTTGCCATGTGCTATACCGCCTTACTTATGGTTGATTTATACGATTACAACGATCCAACGGATGGATTTAACAGTCTCACCAAAAAATACGCAGGTTCCTTTATTAATAAACTAGCTGGATTTAGTTTAATGTTTTTAATTTACGGATTAACGGCGGCTTATATGTCAGGAGGAGGAACGATTATCAAGACAAATCTGGATCTTTTGTTTGACGTGAACTTTGACAATCGCATTGCAATTTTACTCTTTTCACTTGTATTTAGTGGCATCGTTATTATTGGAACGCATTGGGTAGATTGGTTAACACGAGGGTTGTTTATTGCCAAACTCCTCTTTTTGGTACTGCTCGTTGCCTTATTGTTTCCCTTTATACGCCAAGTCAATCTCTTACACAGTCCCATTTCCATTGGACTAACGATAACAGCCATACCTGCTATTTTTACTTCCTTTGGTTTTCATGGAAGCATTCCCAGTATTGTCAGCTATCTCAATGGAGATAAGAAACTGCTTAAACGCGCTTTTATTCTAGGAAGCTTACTTCCTTTAGTTATCTATCTTATTTGGCAAATTGTCGTATTGGGTAGCTTAGATCAAACGCGATTCATGCAAATTCTAAACGAGAATGCGGAATTAAAAGGACTTATCCTAAGTGTTCGAGAGATGTCTCACTCACCTCACGTCGAAACACTGTTCAGTTTATTCGCTGCTACAGCATTAGGTACTTCATTTTTAGGGGTTAGCATTGGATTATTCGACTACTATAAGGATGTGCTGCAAAAGAAATCATCGGCCTGGTTTAGGACAAGTGCAGCTGGCTTATTGACATTTATTCCACCGTTGCTATTTGCTTTGTTTTATCCTGAGGGATTTATTCTTGCCTTGGGTTATGCGGCAATAGCGGGAGTTATTCTCGCTTTGTTCATTCCTCAATATTTATACATCAAAGCGATGGCCTATCACCAAAAAAGAATTAGTCTTAGACAAGGTACCCTGCTAACGCTGATCTTCATTCTTGCCGGGATCATTGTCTATGCGCAGATAACCATAGCCTTACAACACTAAGATAAATACACTATAAAAACACCCTCCCACCATGAAAAATACAACCGCTCTAGTTTTACTGTTGGTTTCTTTGGGCAGTTTACCCTCCTATGGGCAAATGGAACCTCAACAAACCAATGATTCACTAGAAAAGAAAAAGTTTTTTGAACGGATTATCCACTACTTTGAAGAAGCTAAGAAAGATAAGTCACAGAGCAAGTTTGATATTTCCTTTATTGGTGGCCCAAGTTATTCTGTGGACACGAAGTTGGGACTAGGCTTAATTGCCTCGGGTTTATATCGTCTTGATCGAGCGGACAGCGAACTATCGCCCTCCAACGTTTCCCTTTACACCAACATCACAACGAGCGGTTTCTTCTCTATTGGAATGGAAAACAACACCATCTTTCCCGATGATAAGTACAGAATCAATGCGGATATGTCTTTTACCTATATGCCTAGTAAATACTACGGCATGGGATATGAGGCTGGAGCGACAGGGAATTATTCGGAATACAACGAATATCGCTTATCGTTAAAAGCTGATTTCTTAGCGGAAGTTGTCCCTAATGGATATGTTGGATTGACCTTTTCTGCTAAAAATCTTCGCGCTAGTGATTTTGAGATTAAGGAGTTTCAACCCGATGAAAACCTAACGACAACTTTAGTTGGTGGAGGATTTATCTTTTCTTATGACACCCGTGATTTTGTTCCCAATCCCTACAAAGGGCTCTTTTTACAATATCAACAGACGTTTTACTCGCGTACTTTAGGAAGCAATATACACCTTAGCCAGATTGAAACCACAGCAAGATATTACAAACGTCTAACACCTAAAAGTATCTTAGCTTTTGATTTTAACGGTGTTTTCAACAATGGAGACGTTCCTTGGAACATGCTGGCGCAAATTGGTGGACCTAGACAAATGCGCGGTTATCTTACAGGGCAATATCGCGACCGAAAAGAGTTAAATACACAAGTAGAACTACGCCAAAAGATATACAATCGCCACGGAATAGTACTCTGGGGCGGCGTTGGAAATGTTTTTAAAAAATTCAGCAGTTTCAATTGGAACGAAACCTTACCTACCTATGGGGTAGGATATCGATGGGAATTTAAAAATCGCGTCAACATCCGTTTTGATTACGGTATTGCGCGAGGACAAAGTGGCTTTTATTTCAATATTAATGAAGCCTTTTAAAAACAATTTTTATGCGTGAAAAACTACAGCGAAGAAACCTATTGAAACGAATTGGGTATAATTCTAGTATTCTATTCTGTATTTACTTGTTCGTACATATGGTTCCAACCTTTTATTTTACAGCATTTCAACCGCTGAATCTCTTGGGGCGAATCACCGTATTTGTATTCCCATTGAGCTTGTACCTCCTCGTATTTTCACTGTTTAAAAATATAGGCCGTACACAGGTGCTCTTATTTCCTGTTTTATTTATTCACGCTTTTCAAATTGTGTTATTCTACCTTTTTGGAGAGGATGTCATTGCTGTTGATATGTATTTAAATGTCGCCACAACAAATGCAACAGAAATTACAGAACTACTAGGGAGCTTACTTCCTTCAATCGCCTTTGTTTGTCTGCTCTATATTCCTGCTCTTATTTGGGCCATTCTACAATGGAAAAGAAAAATTTACTTGCCTAAGGTGTTTAGACATCGGGCGTTTAACATTGGCGTTTTACTTTTCTTCAGCTCGTTCGTACTGTCTTTAGGTGCTCAAAATAAAAACAGAGAAGCTTTTGCTTTTACCGTTGACGTATACCCCATCAATGCGTATTACAATCTTCATTTTGCTATCGATAAATGGAAAAAGGTCAATGCCTATCCTCAAACGTCTAAGAACTTCGTATTTGAAGCTACTAAAATACCCCAAGACAGTGTGCGTCAGATTATCCTACTTGTTGTAGGGGAAACAGGACGAGCACACAATTGGCAGTTATATGGGTATGATCGCCCAACTAATCCTCTTTTATCGAAGCAAAAACACCTCATCCAATATGAAGATGCTTTAACCCAATCGAACACCACACACAAAAGTGTATCGATGATTTTATCCGATGTCAATGCGGCCAACTACCGAGATATCTACTATAGAAAGGGAATAGCACAGGCCTTTAAAGAAGCGGGGTTCACAACGATTTGTTTGTCCAATCAATCCGAAAACAATTCGTTTATTGAGTACTTTACCAAAGAGGCTGATATTTATAAGACCATCCGAACAACAGATAGCAAAACACGATTAACTGTGAATCATCCCGATGAGGAACTAATTCCTCTTATGACAGAATTGATTGAACAACAACCTGGTAATCTCTTTATTATTTTACACAGCTACGGTTCTCATTTCAATTACAAAGAACGCTATCCAAAAGCCTTTCGACAATTTACACCAGATAATCTAACAGCAGTAAGTCGCAGACAAAAAGAACAATTGGTCAACACCTATGACAATAGTATCTTGTACACTGACTACTTCCTTTCCTCCACACTGGATGCCTTGCAGTCTGTTGATGCACAGACTATGTTGTTATACACATCCGATCACGGAGAAGATTTATTTGACGATGATCGAGGTTTGTTTTTACATTCCTCTCCTACTCCGTCGTATTACCAATTGCATATTCCCTTTTTCTTGTGGTTTTCTGATGCGTATATCGATGCGCATCCGACACAATATGAATTGGCAAAAAACCGATACAGAGATCCAATTAACACCCAGGTGATTTTTCACACCTTACTCGATGCAGCGGCGATACAAACTCCTTATTTAAAACCGGAACACTCCCTAGTTAATCCGCAATTTCATGCTGTACCGCGCTTGTATCTAAACGATCACGACTTAGCAGTTCCGTATCAAAAAATGAATTTGAAAAAAGAAGATTTTGAACAAATCGAAAAACTTAATTTAAAAAAATAAAAATATGAAGACTTATTTGCGCCTGATTTCCTTTATGGTTTGCTTTTTGTTATCCACGAGTCTTTGGGCCCAAAAGGAGCGATTTGAACCTCTTCCTTTTGGAAATATGAACCAATGGCAAGTACGAGAAATCAAAGAATCTCTTCTCATTGGTGGAAATACGCGTTATCTCTACGCTATTAATGACAGCAAAGACACCTTAAAAAACAATACCCCTTATAAAAATTTGCGCTCCCCTTGGGCTACTTCTTCGGTACTTGCCGTTGTAAGTGGTATTACAAAGGGCAGTGTAACTGTTTTTCCAGAAAAGAGAGGAACAGGATTTGCTGCGCGTTTGGAGACAAAAGTAGAACGAGTAAAAGTACTAGGAGTCATCAACATCAATGTATTGGCGAGTGGAACCATTTTCTTAGGGGAAATGATTGAACCCATTACAGATACGAAAAATCCACAAAGCAAACTTGTAACAGGAATTCCCTTTACTCAAAAACCAAAGGCCTTACAGTTTGACTATAAAGTAAGCACGGGAGGTACTTCAAGTCGAGTAAACGGCATGGGAAAAGGAAGCGTTTTAAACCAAAAAGACAAGGCTGAAATTCGCATTTTATTGCAAAACAGATGGGAAGACAAGGATGGAAAAGTACATGCAAAACGCGTGGGAACCGCTTGGTTAAACTTAACAGAAAGCGAAAAAGAGTGGAAGAATAACTTTCAGCTCAACATCCACTACGGCGATGTTAGTCACCAGCCCATCTACCAAAAAGAAATGGCACTGCGTACAGGAGAATTTACTGATTATACTCGCAATAGCAAAGGACAAATGACAGAAATTCTAGAAGAAGGTTGGGGAACTGCCCATGATCCCGTTACCCATCTTATTGTTCAATTTTCTTCCAGTAACGGGGGAGCCTACATTGGAAATGAAAATAGCAGGCTGTGGATTGACAATGTGGGGTTAGTATATGAATAGGGAGACGGTTAACAGTTGACGGTTAACGGTTAACAACTTACGGTTGACGGTTGACGGTTAACGGTTAACGGTTAACAACTTACGGTTGACGGTTGACGGTTTGCTGTAAACCGTCAACCGTAAACTGTAAACCAAAATACTATCTTTCTCCTGCTTTTGGATCTTCACCAAACTCATTTGGTCCTACAGTTCCTTCAAGAATAGCAAAATAAAGGACAACTAAAGCACCGATTCCTGTTAAACCTAACAACATCCACCATCCACTTTTTCCAGTATCGTGTAAACGACGAGCTAAAAGCCCTAATGAAGGTATTAAAACAGCTAAGCTATACAATGTTCCTACATAACCAAAGCTTCCTAAAATGCGATCTACAATTCCTAAAATAATAGAGATAATCACACTCACTAAGGTAAATGACCAATATTCTTTACGTCTTACACGTCCATTAAAATCAGTATAGTGATTTTTTAAAACGTTGATAAAATTCTCTTTTAATGTGGTAAAATTCAGTTCCATCACAATCAATTTTTTAATTTTTATAGGACGAAGGTAAACTTCTTTCTTTAAAAAAAAGAAAAAAAATGCAAAAGATCACTATAAATAGGGAGTAATAAAAAAGAAGGTGTTTCTGTTGTAAACAAAAAAAGACATCACGAAGGATGTCTTTAGTACTACAATGATCTAATATTATTTTTTTCTAATACTGTCATGGCTGTGTGTTTCAATGCCATCATTCCACAGGGTAAGGATGTCTGTTGCAACAGCGGCGCCACTTCCAGCTGCAATAGCAAGTTGACTGCGATGTCCCGCTAATGTACCTGCTACATAAATCCCTTCGGCAACAAGGTGATCTATATTTTTTAATTGCACTCTATTCTTTGTTGGTATTGATTTTTTGTGGGGCTCCACATAATCCATCAATCCTTCAATTGCGAATGTTGCACTAGAATTAATAGCGACAACCAGTACTCGCGCCAAATAGTTGGATTTATTCGTTTCTACAGTAAACAATTGATCGTAATTTCTCGTGACTTTGTTTACTTTTTCTCCTTCTATTTGGGTGATGTTAGCATAGATTTGCAAATTTTCTTTCGCTTGGGTAAGTAAATCACTTCCTAAAGTTCCTGGTTGAATACCAAATGCATTATTAAACACTGCATCTTGTAACATACTGCCTTTTTGATGCATGATAATCCCTACATTTTTACCCTCCATGAAGGCTTTTTTTTCGGCACTACCAAGGATCTGGGCACAAGAAACTCCGGACACTCCTCCTCCAATAATCAAAACATCATAAACCAACATGTTGATCTATTTTGTTTTTTCGTCAATTAACTTTGAAGTTCTGTAAATCAACAGAATACAAACAGCACATAAAAGTGCTACAATACCAATTAAAGCAATTAAGCTATTTCCTTGAAATAAGTTATTAAAATCAAGCATTGTGATATTTAATACAATTAAGGCAACAACAAATGCAATAATAATGTAACTGAATATTTTCATTATTTCTCAAAAGATTTTAATTCAATTCTTCGAAAGTACAAAATAAAAACCATCTAGAGAATGCTTTAACATTACCGCTAGATAATTTAACAGCCCCTAATTAGCGTCAAAAAAGGAGAAAAGTCCATTTGATTCCTAAAAATGCCAATGCATGCCCCTATACCAAAAACTTTTTATCGGTTGATTTTTAACTAATTTAGGTGTGTCTATTTTTTCACTAATTAAAAGTCATTGCGTAAGGATGTCTTTCTATACGAGCAATTTAGTTTGATTATAAAATAGAAGTTGAAGAAATGGAAAGAAGAAACATCCGAGAAAGATTTGTAATTTTGTGCGCTTAAAAATTATCAACATGTTTCAAATCGGTCAAGCCTTAGTATCTGAGGATATTTTAGAAAAAGAATTTGTTTGCAACCTAACAGCCTGTAAAGGGCAATGTTGCATTGATGGAGATGCGGGTGCACCTGTAGAGAAGGAAGAGACGGTTATTTTAGATGCAATCTTTGAAACGGTAAAACCTTATTTACGTCCAGAAGGCGTAGCAGCCATTGAGCAACAAGGCACGTACATTATTGGTGAAGATGGAGAATACGAAACGCCATTGATTCACGGTGGTGAATGTGCTTATGTTATCTACGACAACGGGATGGCGTTATGTGGAATTGAGAAAGCCTATTTAGAACAAAAGATAGATTGGAAAAAACCTATTTCTTGCCATCTATATCCGATTCGAATTAAGGAATATTCTTCTTTTTCAGCAGTTAACTACCACAAATGGCATATTTGCAGCGATGCTTGTGCTTTGGGAAAAGAGTTAGAAGTTCCTGTATACAAGTTTTTAAAAGATCCTTTAACTCGCAAATACGGTTCTGCATGGTATGAAGAACTGGAATTGGTTGCCAAAGAATACTATAAAAAATAAAGTTATTTCAAATATAGGGTCTGTTGTCCATAGTCGAGAATTGCTTGACCTAATCCAAAAACATCAGACCCTACAATTCCGTGAACATTTTTTGTTTTATACTCTGTCAGTGCAGTATTGACGTGACTTAAATCCAACAAGACAAAATTGAAATTGTTTTTTTTCCATCTTCCCATTTGGATTTCATTATTGTAAGACACTTGTGTCATCATGCCATTTGCTCCTGCACCAGAGGCCCTAGTTTCTGATTCTGAAGCAATTAAACCAAAATAAGAAGCTTGTTCAAAATCAATACAACTGTTTGAGGCTCCTGTATCTAGGATAAAATCGCCCCATATTCCATTTACTTTTACACGTACAAAAAGGTGGTTTGTTCGCGCTATCTTGAAGCGAATTTGCTTATAGCGCTCTTTTTTTAACCAATCTTTATAGTTTTCCATCAATTAAGTTTAGTTTTAATACTTTTTATAAGGTACTTTTGTAGTTTGAAAGATACTACTTTGTAGAATATTACCAAAGCATGATTTTTACCGACACTCATACCCATCTGTATTCAGATGCATTTGCAGAAGATCGCAAAGAAACAATAAATCGCGCAATAACAAATGGAGTTACGCGTTTTTTTATACCTGCCATTGATTCGAGCTACGCACAAGCGATGTTTGATTTGGAGGCAGCGTTTCCGGATTGCATCTTTTTAATGATGGGCTTGCATCCCACGGATGTAAAGCCAGAGACGTATAAAGCGGAGCTCGCTTTTGTAGAGAAAGAGTTGGCAAGACGCAAGTATTACGCTGTTGGTGAAATTGGAGTAGATTTATACTGGGATAAGACAACGTTGTCTATTCAGCAAGAGGCTTTTCAACATCAAATTCAGCTTGCTAAAAAGTATGATCTTCCCATCAACATTCATTGTAGAGAGGCTTTTGATGAAGTATTTGAAGTTTTGGAACTCGAGAAAGGAAAAGACCTCCGGGGTATTTTTCACTGTTTTTCGGGAACGAAGGAACAAGCAGAACAAGCCATCAGCTATAACCTAAAATTGGGGATCGGAGGTGTAGCAACCTTTAAAAATGGAAAGATTGATCAGTTTTTACATAAAATACCGTTAGATCATATCGTATTAGAAACTGATTCTCCGTATCTTGCACCAGTCCCTTTTAGAGGAAAAAGAAACGAAAGTGCCTATATTTTGAACATTGCTGAAAAGCTAGCCGAATTATATGCACTTCCTTTAGAAACAATTGCCGACCAAACCACAGCCAATTCAAAAGCTGTTTTTGGAGTTTAATTGTATGAGATAGAAAAACATAACATTTCAGTTTACATAAATATTTAAAACACTAATGTCTAAGTTTGATTCAATACGCCATTATCACGACCATGAAGTCAATGAGGTCTTACAAAAGATCTCTAAACATCCCATGGTTAAAGCGTTAATGGGTTTTACTTTTCCAAATAAAACCGAACAGGAATGGATGGAAGATTTGAGTAAAGTAACCTCAATTCAGCAATTTCAAGAAGAATTTGCCTATCATTCTATTCGTCGAATCTTAGAAAAGAGTTCCAATGGACTTTCGACGTCTGGTTTTGAGAAATTAGAAAAAGATACTGCTTACTTATATATATCGAATCACCGTGACATTATTATGGACACGTCTTTATTGAACGTTACCTTAAAAGATCACGGTCTGACGATGACGGCTTCTGCTATTGGGGATAACTTAGTACAGAAATCGTTTCTATTGGCTTTGGCCAAGGTAAACCGCAACTTTTTGGTGCGCAGAAAACTAACCCCTAGAGAGCTTTTAGAAAGCTCTCGTTTAATGTCCGAATACATTCACAATTTAATTGTAGAGGAGAATCGTTCCGTTTGGATTGCCCAACGTGAAGGACGCACCAAAGATGGAAACGATGCTACCAATACAGGGGTATTGAAAATGATCGGTATGGATTCTGGGGAAGAGAATTTGATGGATTACTTCAAGCAATTGAAGATTGTTCCCGTTTCTATCTCGTATGAATACGATCCAACGGATGCCTTAAAAATGCCTCAGCTATTGGCTATTGCCAATAACGAGACTTATATCAAAGAGAAAAACGAAGATTTCGTCAACTTATACAGTGGGATCATCGGTCAGAAAAAGGGAATACACATCCACATTGGCGATATCATTGATACAGAATTGGATCAAATTAAAGCCATTGCAGATAAACCAAATAAGCAATTACAAGCTTTAGCTCAAGTCATTGACCACTCAATTATCACCAATTACCACTTGTGGCCAACCAACTATATCGCGTATGATATTTTGCATCAGACCACTAAATTTGCTGATCGCTATAGCGAAAAAGAACGACAATTATTTGAGCGTCGTTTAGAGCTACGTGTCAACAAACAGGAGCAAAAAGTGGTGGATAACTTTTTAGCTATGTATGCAAATCCAGTAGTTAACAAATTAAAGTTACAGGATGAATACTAAACCTTCTATTCTACTCATTTATACGGGTGGTACCATTGGTATGGTTAAGGATTTTAAAACGGGTGCTTTGCGCGCGTTTAACTTTGATCAATTGGTGGAGCGCATTCCAGAATTACATTTGTTGGATTGTGCCATAGAGACCTATTCGTTTGAAGTGCCGATTGACTCCTCCGATATGCAACCAGATTTATGGGTTCAGATGGCTAGTATTGTAGAAGACAATTACGATCGCTTTGATGGTTTTGTTATTTTACACGGCTCTGATACAATGTCTTATTCTGCCTCAGCTTTGAGTTTTATGTTGGAAAACATCCACAAGCCTGTTATTCTAACAGGATCTCAACTGCCTATTGGCGATTTGCGGACGGACGCCAAAGAAAATTTAATTACAGCCATTCAGATTGCAGCACTACAAGAAAACAACACCCCTGTTATTCAAGAGGTTTGTTTGTATTTCGAGTATAAATTATACCGCGGTAATCGCACCTCTAAAGTCAGTGCGGAACTGTTTAATGCATTTACGTCTCCCAATGTTCCACATTTGGCAGAATCAGGCGTAAATTTGCGCATCAACCATTCGTTATTGTTGCAAAAACCGTTATCTTTGCCGCTGACTGTTCACAAAAACATGTCACGTCATGTGATGATCTTGCGTTTATTCCCAGGGATTCAACAACAAGTTTTGGAAGCTATTTTGGCCATTCCTAATTTAGAGGGAATCATCTTGGAGACGTACGGTGCAGGAAATGCTCCAACAGAACCTTGGTTTTTAGAGACGTTGCGTTGTGCAACCCAAAAGGGATTAAAGATTGTCAATGTAACGCAATGTTCGAGCGGTAGTGTGATGATGGGAAAATACGAAACAAGTACGGAACTCAAAGAGATAGGCGTTATTTCAGGTAAAGATATTACTACAGAGGCCGCTATTACGAAATTGATGTACTTATTGGCGCAACCCAATATTGAAGATTTTAAACTCGCTTTTGAAACGCCTATTTGCGGCGAAATGGAAGCTTAAGATAAAAAGAGAGGTGGCCGAGTGGTCGAAGGCGCACGCCTGGAAAGTGTGTATACGGCAACGTATCGAGGGTTCGAATCCCTTCCTCTCTGCAATAAACACTGATAATTAATCAGTTAAAGTATAAACACCCAATTTTACACCCAAAAATGTAAAGTTGGGTTTTTTATTCATCATCATCAATTAGTTTCAACTTCAATAAAATATCTTTTTTAAATTTACTCATTGGTTTTTTATAAAAATCTTTTTCTTGAATTTCTGTACCAAAGTGCATTCTATATACATCTGATGTTTTGAAAGAATTTAATTTAGGAAAACTATTCTTTAATATTTTTAAATAATTTTCTCCATAAGCTCTTTTTAAATCTATAATATCTAATAGTTCTGGCAAGTGTCCATTATACATCTGGTCAATCTTAAGTTTTTTTACCGTTTTCAATAAAGCAGAATTGTTATGTGAACTTTTAGCTATGATTTTATACCCACCTATTTCTTTATGATGATAGTATGTATAATAAAAAGAATCATCATTATTCCATTCCATATATGGATGACAATATTCATCTGGCCTTAATACACTATCACTCTTTACAGATGAATTACAACTGCCGCAAGACGGTATCAAATTATAAAAAGACACCTGAAGCAATGGGAATTTAGATTGAGGATACCAGTGATCATATTGAGGACACAAAAGTGTACCGTCATCATCACTACGATGCACTAATATATAATCTCTATTACAGTACGTACAAGCACGCATATTTAACATTTCTGCCATTTTGTATGAGCTATATGTTCTATTAGGTTTCCAGCTCTTAAAATCAATGTAATTGAAAATTAAATTTAACTCTTTATAAATAGAAAAAAGATCTGTATAACCCGATTTAGAAAAATTATTTCTAATATACTCTCTAGTATTGCCATTAATTATTCCGAAGGGTCTCTGATCGCTTAAAATATAATCCTCGAATTCTTCATTTACTATATATAATTCATTAGGTTTTCCTTTCAAGATAATTGAAAGACGTATTTCACCTAATTGAATTGAATTTGCTAAAATGAAATCTCGGATTCTTTGATTAATATCATATATATCCGTACCCTGCGTAATTCTCCTATCAGATAACATATCTGAAAAATTGGAGTTTTCTTTTTGAATACTTTTTACTCTATAACGTATATAATCATTGAGAACTCCAAAGTGTAATTCGCAAGCTTCTTTAAGATTTGGTAACTGTAATAAATTGTACATAACTATTTCGATTCTAGTTTTTCTATTTTCTTACTTAATATATCTCTTTCTTTCAATAGACGCTCTAATTCAGTTTGTTCATTTGGTCTAAAAGAATCGTTGAACATCTCTATTAACCTTAGCTTTATTAATGGTTCACCTATTGTGTTTATAAACAATAATATTTCGTCCTTTAATGAATTAATATAGTTTGCAATATTTGTAACTTTGGATTCTTTAATTGGTAAAAAAAATTCTATATCTTGTTTTGATAGCCATATTTTTTTTAACTCTCTATTTTCTTCAATTAACTTTTTAAATTCTAAATCTTCCATTTTCTTCCCTGAATATGGTAATTCAAAATTGTCAACATATTTTTTTTGTTTATCATTATCTTGTAAATCTGCAATTAAATCAATAAAGTTTTCATATAATATTTTCCAGCTCAACAGTAAAATAAAATCATTTATCTTCTTCTCAGCAAAATCACCCATAAAACCTTTTTCTAAAAAAAACTCGTCAGCCAACAAATCATGAATATTGGCTCCAAAAGAGTTTATATCATTTCCTGCTACTACTTTTCCTTCCTCGAGTTTTAAAACATTTTGTGAAGGGATGTCGGACAATATAAAAGGTGAATGAGTAATAAAAATAATATTGATATTAGTTATTTTTTTAAAGCTTTCACTCTTTATAATATCTATTAAATCAGAAATAAAAACTCGCTGTTGCTCTGGATGAGCGTAAAGTTCAATTTCATCCAGTATTATTAATATATTCTCATATGAATAATACTGGTTATAAAAAGTTACTAAATTTTCTAATCGATCATTTCCCTTAATAGAATCAATATTTCTCAAATGATAAGAAATGGAACTTAAAAGAGCTATTTTCTGAAATTGCCCAGAACTAATTTTATCTAAATTTATAGTGTCTTTCTCATTTTCTGACATGAAATCATATCTGAATATACTTGGAGGTAATAAGAAAATAAGTTCTTTTTTAATTTGAGATTGCATTTCCAGAATAGCTTCTTTTAGATTATCAATATCAATAAAATGAGAAGAATTTGAGTTATTATAGGATTTATTGTAATGTTTTACAAGTTTATTATTCGGATTAATAGATATGTATTCTAATAAAGATAGACACTGATTCAGCTTTATTGTTATGTGATTATCATCTTCAAGATTGATTTCTTTTATAAATTCAATAAATTGGTCATAAGAAAATTTTAAAGAAATTATATCGAATTCTAGAATATCATCCATTGTAATTTCGACTTCATATTCGTTATATTTATCATATTTTAGTATTTTTAATGCTTTTATAAGATAATATGAAATTAAATCATTAATTAAATTATCTTCATTTGAAAGAGAAAACTTTCTAAATCTATTTTGTCGTTTAAAATAAGAATAAAGCCAGCATATTTTGATAAGTTCAAAAATATTTTCTTTGTTAAAGTATCTAACAGCTATTTTAATTAAGCTGATTTTTTCTTTTATGCTACCATCCTTATCAGGGAGTCCGCTAAAGTACTTGTCTATTACCTCTGATAAAGTATTTTCTTTATAGAAGGATTGATTGTCAATTGAAATAAAATTAAAATAGTCAAATAATTCCTCGTTTGCTTTAAAAAAAGAAAAAACTAAATTAAGTAGCCTAAGTTTATTTTCTTGAGAAATAAAAGATTGTAAATTGTCATTATCATAAACAGTTTCTTTTTTAATTGATCCTCCTTCATATCCATTGCTATAGTAGCTTTCCTCCTCAATATCTTCCAGTTTATAAACTCTTAAAAAGATATTATCAAACCATCCACTTAAAAAATTTTTGTTTCTAAATAACTGAACCTTAGCAATGTAAAAGCCGCCTATAATTTCTCGATATCTATCATTCACAAACACTAAAGATGATAATCTTTGTTTAAGCAGCATTTTTTCATTTCTAACTATAATATTCCCTTCTTTTCTATGAGGATGAATCGCTAAAGGGGTTTGATATCCATCATTCTTATGAACTATACTCGACAACCATGAAAGTTTTTCTTCATGATGTGGCTCTATATAACTTTCTTTTTTATAATCTATTTCATCTAAACTATAAATAGAATAATTCATGTAAATTGTAAAAAAAAGGCTACTTAATGGTTGTAAAAGAACTGCATGAGCATCAACGTTAAATAAGTTATGTTCTTCATTACTCACAATTTTATCAGAAGTAAACAAAACATCCTCCTCTTTAATACCAGTCCTCATATCAATAAAAATATTTGAATAAGAAATAGAATCTAAAAGCTGAGTTGAATCAACCGTTATTTTATAAATCACACTATCTTTTTCGAAGTACAATTCCCCTTTAACTCCTATACAAAAAATTAACTGATCAGAGATATTAGCTATTTTAGATTGCTTAAAAAAATTATTGAGCATTCTAAATAAAAATTCTACTACGGAACTCTTACCACTACCATTTTTTCCAACTATTGCTTGAATATTGATTGATTCGAGTTGAGTTTCAGAATTAAAGTCCCTTTGATAATAAAATTCAGAGCTTAACTCTCTATAATCTTCTTTCTTCTTGATGAAATCTAAATCGCCATCTTGTTCGTAGGCATCATCAAAAAAATAAAACTCATCTTTTTTTAAATTATTTGCGATGTCATCAGAACATCCTTTTAGAGGACGCATAGCAAGAATTTTAAAACTCATTATTTATTATATTAATTTTAACAAACATACAAAATCTAATAAAACTATAGTTATTATTGTTTCTTTTGCTTAAAGCTTCGTTTTCTCAGAGTAATTCGAATAAAAGCTTAGAATTTATTTTATTAACTTTTTATTTCACTATATTTGACATATATAGTCAAGTTGATTATTTACAAATTATTTTGAACAAATGACACATACTAATACACTAGGCGAATTTATTCGACAAGCTAGAGAGTCTAAAGGGCTACTTTTAAGGCACGTGTGTGCAGAATTAGACATAGATACTGCTATTCTTAGCAAAATTGAAAGAAGTGAGCGAAAAGCAACCAAAGAACAAATTATAAAACTTGCAGAAGTTCTGGATTTGAACAAAGAAAATTTACTGGTTCAATATCTAAGCGAAAGAATACTTCTTGAAATAAAAGATGAAGAATTGGGAGAAAAGGCATTGAAAGTAGCGGAACAGCAAATCAAATATATCAACAAACAGAACAACAAAAAGTAATGGAACTTAAATTAGAGTTATTAGAGTATCAGGAAACCGCTATTAAATCTGTAGTAGAGGTTTTTGAAGGTTCTGTAAAAAATACTTTTGACAACGCCTCTGTTGATGGCATTCGTTCAAATATTTGTTCGCTTACGCCTGAACAAATTACAGAAAACATAAAAACTGTTTTAAAGGAAAACGCAATCAGTGATGAAGTTGCTAAACTTACTGAGGAGCAAGAATTAACCATTGAAATGGAAACAGGAACGGGTAAAACCCTTGTTTACATCAAAATGATTTACGAATTATATAAGCACTACAATTTTACTAAATTCATCATACTTGTACCTTCGGTTGCTATTAGGCAAGGTGTACTGAGTACGCTTTCGACATTTGAAAAGCAACTGGAAGATATTTATGGCTTTACACCAAAATCATTTGAGTACAATAGTAAAAAGCTGAATAAAGTAACGCATTTTATTGAGGAACAGCATCCCCAAATAATGGTGATGACTTTAGCTTCTTTTAATTCGGAAGACAAAATCCTAAATCAAGCAAAAAGAGAAGACCTTTTTGCAAATATTCCTTTTATTGATGCTATTGGTAGAACAAACCCAATTATCATAATGGATGAACCTCAGGAAGGAATGGATACAGATAATTCCATTAAACAAATTGCCAAACTTAATCCGCTTTTTAAAATCAGATTTTCGGCAACTCATAAAGTTTCAAAAAACAAGATTTATCGCTTAACACCTTATGATAGTTACCAGCAAGGGTTGGTAAAGAAAATCGAAGTGCTGACAGTAACTGAGAAGAATGACGAAGCAACTTTAAAATTAGAACTTTCTGAAACTAAAAATGGTAAAACCCCGATTCAAGCAAAAATTAAGGCTTGGCATCAGTTGGCAAGTGGAAAAATCGAGTTTAAAGATTCTAAATGGCTAAAAGATGGCGATAATTTAGGTGAAGCTACTAACAATCCGAGTTATCTCAATTACAAAATTGAAGGCATCAAAAAGAGTTTAAGAACTGGAAAATGGTCGGTTGCATTTACAAATGGAACAGAAATTTTTGAAAAACAAACCTCTGGAAATATTCAAAGTATTTGGAATTTACAATTAGAATGGCTCATCATTAGGCACTTTACTAAAAAACAAAAATTACAAGAAAAAGGCATCAAATGCCTTTCACTTATTTTTATTGATAAAGTGGCTAACTATATTAGTGAAGACCCCGTAATAAAGAACCTTTTTGTAGAGAAATACAAAGAGCTTTATCCTGAATTTCACGACAATCATCAAGCTACGGCAGAACATATTGATGCCATCCAAGGGTTTTATTTTGCTCAAACAGGAAAAGGAGAATACACGGATAATGAAAATTCAATGCGTAAAAATTCCGATGTTTTTGATGCCATTCTTAAAGACAAAAAAGAATTGTTGAGTTTTGGGGATTCGGTAGCCAATAAAATTGAGTTCATTTTTTCGCATTCTGCCCTTGGTGTAGGTTGGGACAACCCAAATATTTTCAACATAGCAACACTTAGCAATTCGTATTCAGAAATTAAAAAACGACAGGAAATTGGACGCGGATTGCGTATTTGTGTCAATACAAAAGGTCAACGTGTTTACGATACTTTGACGGTTTCAGATGATGAAAGAATCAATCAACTGACTGTAATTCCAAATGAGAGTTACGAAACCTTTGTAACCCAATACCAAGAAGAAATAAAAGAAGTGTACGGCACTAAACAAGCTGGTGCAGGAATGACGCACACGCATAAAGGCGAAAAGCAAAACCAGGTGCATTTTAAGCGCAGTAAAAACGAAACAGTTAATGACACATTTAAAAGGTTTTGGAGTGCTATAGCCAAAAAAACAAACTACACCGTAAGTTTTGACGAAGAAGCTTTAATCAACAGAAGTATTGAAGCCTTAAATAATATCGAGATTGCAGATTATGTGGCAGAAGTAAGCAGTCGTTCCATTGGTTCTATTTCAGAAGATGGTATCAAAGACCAATTTGGAGGTACTGAAAGTTATAAACTTAAAGCCCATTATACCGCTTTGGATTTGGTAGAAGAAATTAGTGAAAATACTGGCATTAGCTACATTACAGCTTTTAAAATTGTAAATGAAATCAATTACGATTCTTTTGCTAAAAATCCACCACAATTTATTCAGCAGGCGACTGCCAAAATCAATAATATTGAATTGGAAGAAATGGTAAGAGGATTAAACTATCATTTGACGGACGAAACTTTTCCTTTCGAGTTTGAAGATTTTGTAAAACAAGTGGAATATAATCAATACCGAGATACACCAAAAAGAGGTTTTTATGATAAAATGCTTGTGGATAGTGAAATAGAAAGAAGTTTTGCTTTAGCAACAGACGAAGATGATGAAGTGATTTGTTTTATGAAACTGCCTGTATATTATCAAATTCCTACACCAATTGGTAATTACAACCCTGATTTTGGTATCGTAATGAAACGTAAACAATTGCGTGATGGAAAAGAAAGCGAATTTTATTTTGTAATTGAAACCAAAGGCACAAACGATATCAACGATAAAAAAGCACTCAAAGAAAGTGAAGTTTACAAGATAAATTGCGCTATGAAACACTTTGCTACGCTGGGCGTGGAAGTACAATACAAAGCACCTGTAAAAGATTATCAATACTTTAAGGAGGATGCAAGAAACACTATTAATACATTAATTGAAAAAGCATAATGAGTAAGGAATTAGGAAACACAGAAAACCCAATAGAAAATGTACAATCACACGATTGGAATAAAGAACGTTTGGAACAACTAAAAACCCTGATGCCTGATTTGTTTACCAATGACGGACAACTCAATATCAATGAACTTAAAAAAGTAGTTGACCCCAATTCAGTAACTGAAACCGAACGTTACGAATTTCGTTGGTTTGGAAAAAGTAATGCTAAGCGGGAAGCCTTTACGCCTACAGATGCCACTTTAGTGTATGACGAACACCGAAGTGTAAACCCAACCGAAAGCGAAAACCTTATTATTGAAGGCGAAAACTTAGCGGTACTCAAATTACTTAGCAACAGCTACCGCGGACAAGTAAAGTGCATATACATTGACCCACCATATAATACAGGGAAAGACTTTGTATATTCTGACAAGTTCAACCAAGACAAAAGGGAGTATTGGGAAGATGCTGAAATAACGGAAAACGGAGTTAAAATAGACACGAATACCGAAACAGACGGACGTTTTCATAGTAATTGGCTCAATATGATGTACAGCCGTTTGTTGATTGCTAGGCAATTATTGAAAGAAGATGGTGTGATTTTTATTTCTATTGATGATAACGAAGTACACCATTTACGTAAATTATGTGATGAGGTTTTTGGGGAGGAAAATTTTGTGGCTAATTTTTTATGGAAGAAAAAAGGAACAACTTCAAATGTTGAAGGAGCTCAAGTCAGTTCTCTAACAGATAGTACACTATGTTATGCTAAAAGTGAAAATGCTCAAATTAAACCACGTATAAAACTAAAAGAATCTAGGAAGTATCCCAACTCTGATGCAGAGGGAAATTATAGAACAACTGTTATTGAAAAAAAAGATAGCGGAGCATATAAGCGTGATTCGATGAAATATGAAATTAATGGACACAAACCTAGATTAGGTAAAAGATGGCAAATTGGTTATGAAACAGCCAAAAAATTAGAAGAAAAAAACAGATTTATTTGGGATGGTGAAAAGATTCTATTAAAAATATATGATTTTGAAGATAAAGACACATTATCTGCTAGACCTAATCTTTTATTTGAACACGGATCTACTGATAGTGCTGCAAATGAAATAAAAATCATTTTCGATGGAATTGAAGAGTTATTTGACAATCCAAAACCTAAAGAACTAATCAGTGAAATTATAAAATTTTCCACCAATGAAGATGATATCATCCTCGACTTCTTCGCAGGTTCAGGGACTACAGGACAAGCGGTAGCAGAACTTAGCCAAGAAGATGGAGGTAATAGAAAATATATTTTAGTTCAACTTCCCGAAGCTACAGACAAAACAAGTGAAGCTTACAAAGCGGGCTACAAAAAAATCAGCGACATTACCATAGAACGGAATAAGCGAGTGGTAGAGAGAATAATTAAAGAAAAGAAAGAAGCTCAACCAGATTTATTCAGCAAAAAAGAAAACGAAAAAAATCAATTAAAAGGGCTTGGCTTTAAAGTATTCAAACTACAAAAATCTAATTTCCCAAGAGTGGAATATGCTCCCGATCCAGAGAAAACCCACGAAGAAAATATTGAAGCACTCAAGAAATACATCAGAGACAAAGAAGCACAACTAATTTCGGCCTTCAACAAAGAAGAATTAATCACGGAGATTTTACTCAAAAACGGTTTCAAACTCAATTACACGTTAACCAAACAAGAGCAATTTACCAAAAACGAAATCCTTTTTGCCACAGATGGCGACAAAGAAACCTTGGTTTGCTTAGATGGCAATTTAGCAGAAGAAACCGTAGAATATTTTAAGAAAAACGCCGAGCAAAAACTCATTGTACTAGAACGTGCTTTGGATACTACTAAAAAATGGAATTTAAAGCATTATATGAAAGATAATTTTAAAGCGTTTTAGAAATGGCAGAGGAAGTAAAAGAAAACTGGAAACACCTTTTAATCAATGGAAAATCTAAAACATTAGAAGTTAAGGATTCTAAATTTGACAAGGGTAAACTTGTAAGTATTTCAGAAATAAGGAATTATCCAAAATTAGATGCTGATAATAAAGAGATAAAACACACGGCAGAACTTGCCAATAATGAAAAACGAAAAGTTTACACTACGTTTTTCCAAAAGCCATTTAAAAATTTAGTACTTCTTACTGGAGCGGGTTCTTCTATGGATGTTGGAGGTTTATCTATGTGGCAATTATGGGAAGAAACAAAGAAATTGTATTTCATTGAAAGAACAGAAGAAGAGGAAGAAGTTGATGGCTTTAAGATAATCCGAGATAAAGTCAATTATATAGCTGATGATACAAATCTAGAAGCTCTACTTTCGCAAATTGAAGGATTTTGTAAATTTTCGGGAGATTGTGATATAGAATGGGGAGGAAACAAAAAGAAGCTTTCTGAAATCAAAGAAGAAATTTTTAATTTGATTAAAGAGAAGTGTACTATTCCTCCACCAATAAATGATTCATTTCCCCACAAAGTATTACTTGAAAAAGTGTTACAGCGTAAGCAAACAAACCCAAGAGTTAAAGTATTTACTTTAAACTACGACTTGCTTTTTGAAGATGCGGCAACTGCTGTAAATGCAATTGTTATAGATGGATTTTCATTTACTTTTCCTCGTACTTTCAGCGGTAGATATTTTGATTATGATATTGTACAAAGAGAAGGCAGTAAGCTAAAAGAAGAAGATAATTTTGTACAGCGTGTCTTTCATTTACACAAATTACACGGTTCCATCAACTGGGAAAGAATTGAAGAAACTGGCTGTATAGTCATTAATGAGAAACCTAAAAAGGCTTTGATGGTTTATCCCAGAGAAGCTAAATATGAAGATTCTTATGAGCAACCTTTTTTTGAAATGATGGCACGTTTTCAAAGAAACCTTAGGTTAAATGATGACACCTTATTGGTTTGTATAGGTTACAGTTTTAATGATAAACACATTAATGCAGCAATTGAAGAAGCCTTAAATCAAAATCCAGGCTTTAGATTGGCAGTAATTGACCCAGGTTTCGACAATGAAAGCGCATCTCAATCATTAAAAACTATAAAGAAAACTGCAATGGAAACAGAAAGAATTTTAATGATTTCAGAAACATTTACAGATTTTGCTAATTATTTCCCTGAGATAAAGACTTATGAAAACATACAGCAAGTAACTATAAATCTAAAAAATGACTAATCAAAAGATAAATCCTTTCAAACACGAATACTTTCTTGGCTATATCAATCAGGTATTACCACAATTTGTAAAGGTACACTTCCCCTCTTCGGTATTATTGAATGGGTTTACGCATTTTGGTAAAGAGTTTAACGGTGGTTTGGTGGGGAGCTTTGTGGTTATTGAAGGCGATAAGTATGGTTTTTTAGGTAGAATTACAGAGTTGGCATTGCCTGAATCGGAACGACTTTCTTTAAATGAAAAAGCATTTCAAACCAGTGATTTTCATCCCACTGGAAAAATTGAAATTCTTTTATCTTTTGATTTATATAACCCTTTTGATGTCAAAAAAGGATTAACAGCCTATCCAAACATTGGAGCAAAAGCATTTGTAAGTTCAGGAGAATTGGTACAAGAATATATGTCAAGATTTGGCGTAAGAAGTGGCGAAGTTGCAAATACAACTGAAATAGGAAATTTAGTATCAAGTCCTGATACGAAAGTTAAAATAAATTTACAATCTATTTTTGGTCGTCATTGTGCTATTGTTGGAACTACTGGAGGTGGGAAAAGTTATACGGTAAGTAAATTGGTAGAATCATTGATAGCAACAGGTAATAAAGCTATATTGATTGATGCGACTGGAGAGTATAGAGGAAATTATGATAAGGTAAAATCTGTCGATATTGGTAAAGGAGATAATGTATTTCATTATTCTCAACTTACGATAGATGATATGTTTTTCTTATTGAAACCATCACCTAGAACGCAAACACCTAAACTAATGGAAGCTATAAGGTCTCTCAAAATGGTAAATATTGCAAGAGATGCAGGCCAAATTGAACATAATGGGGAAGTTATTCCAATTGAAGATGGTTTATTAAAGAAAAATGGAAAACCCAAGAAGCCGTATGATGTTTTTTATTATCGAAATATACAAACTATTGAAAATGGAATGGCAGATTTTGATTTTATGAAATTATCTCATCAATTAAGTGCTGAATGTGTCTATGACAATGGGACTACGTGGGGAGGAGTAGCTCCAAATGATGTTTCATATTGTGTAAGTTTGATATCAAGAGTTACCAACCTTGCCAACACACCTGAATTGAACCAAATATTTGGGTTCCAACAAGAGAAAACAGAAAATGACTTAACCGATATTCTTAACCAATTTATTTCTATCGAAAACACCGATAACAAATTATTGCGCTTAAATTTAGAAAACGTAAAATATGATTTTCAAGTTAGAGAAACGTTAGTAAATGCAATTGGCAAATTTCTTTTAGCAAAAGCAAGAAGTGGCTCATTCAAAGATTCACCCGTTGTGGTTCTTATTGATGAAGCCCACCAATTTCTAAATAAGTCTATTAAGGATGAATATTTTGATAGTAAGCCTTTAGACGCTTTCGACTCCATAGCCAAAGAATGTAGAAAGCACGGTTTGTTTCTTTGTATAGCAACTCAAATGCCAAGAGATATTCCGCAAGGTACGCTCAGTCAAATGGGAACATTTATAGCGCATCGTTTAATTAATCATTTTGACAAAGAAGCGGTAAGTAATGCTTGTAGTACTGCGAATAAAAATACTTTGGATTTTTTACCAATTTTAGGAGAAGGAGAAGCTATTTTGACGGGTGTAGATTTTCCAATGCCAATAATAATGAAATTTGATGAGCCTAATATAAAGCCAGATTCGAGTACACCTAAGTTAAATTGAGAAGTATATTACAAAATTCATGAGATTCATCATCAAAATTTTAATGTTTATTTAAAAATACCAGTTCAGTATTAATGGATATATTATTGGATAGCATTATGCGTTTTAAATATTTACGACACAATCCAACAAAGTTATTCTGTAAAATTTTGAGCCCTCACAGCTCTAAAAATTTTACGGAAATAACTTTGATTAATATTTTAAAGTTTTATTACTTTTGATTCCAATCTTGGAAAGTCGTAGAAATCTTAGGATTCTCAATAAAAAACTGATTTACATTTTCTAATTGATTTCTCAATTTAGTTTGTTCATTAACTAGTATCTCGTACTCCGATTTCTCAATAGTATTCTTAACTACTATATACATAGAAAACCCTGTTGTTAAAAGTAAAAAGATGTTCAATCCTATCAAGTACAACAACCTTTTAGAACTAACAGCCTTATGAACTTTTAAAAGCTCTTCATTATTTTTTGTTATCTCCAGATGAAACTCTTCAAAGTCATTTAACAGTCGTTTTCGCTGTTCTTTTTCTATCTGTCGGAGTTCAGCTACATTTACTGTTACTTTGATGTTACTCAATTCTTTGATTGTATCTAAATGTGTTTTTTCGCTTTGCTTTATCGTTTGTTGTAATTGCATGACTTGGTGAAGTAATAATTCAGTCATATCAGTGAGTTTAGGTTGATTCTTTGCCATCGTTTATCTTTTTAGTGTTCTTCGTTTGCGTTTTTTCTGTTCATCGTCCTCATCATTACTGCCAAACTGTAAAGTAGATAACAAACTAAATAAAACAGACGCATCTGTTTTCCAATTCTGCATTTGTGGTTCACTTGGTTCCTGTTTAATAAATAGTTTTTCTACTTCATTTTTAGATTCTATACTTACAGTGTTTTTAAATAAATCATTGAGCTTCATATTTCGGTCAACTTCACTTGCTTTTAAGTTTGTACCTGTTTCCAAATGAATAAAACGATATCCTTGAATATTCCCCTGTTTGTTAATAGTTGGTTTAACCTCAATATCTTTTTCCAGCATTAAGCGAATGTATTGTTTTAAATCTTTAGGTTTCTGTCTTAAAACTTCTCTATGAGCTGTTTTGATAGCGTTTTTAGCTATTAAGTTTGTGTTGTTAGCTCTTTGTTTCTTATTCTCGTTTTCTTGTCTTATAGACGTCCAACCGT